>NZ_SGSW01000150.1:0-1167 GCF_004209125.1 Acinetobacter sp. WCHAc060033
ATTTTAAGTATCTGATGAACCCTTATTCTGCTTCCAAAAGACTTTTACATTATGTAAAGATTGGTGAATTTGTTGACATATACTACCTTCAGGGACAACCATTGTATCAGAGGAGACATTAGCTATCCTGCTAAAGTACATCATACAATTTATACAAATGAGTCATTGAATAGTGTGATCCGTCAATCAAGAAAAGAAAAATCTTTTCTTCCGATGATTCTATGAAGAAAGAAGTAATTTACTTCGCAACATTAAATCCTGCTAAGAAATAGACATTGCCAATCTTATGTGGCATTACTACTCATGACTTTAAGCAATGAATTGATTTACTATTCATTTCGATGGTTGATTAAATGATCATTTATAAAAAATCGGACTTACACAAAATGAGTTACAGACTCTAATATCACCCTCACTTTAAGTGGCATAAGTTATATTACTGCTTTTATCAGACTTATGCTGCAATATATGAGTGTAGGACAGTAGGCTTTTTTACCTCTGTCGCTATATAGCCATAAGTAGTTATGGCACCCCAATCTTCAATTTTGAAAACTAGTTCTCAGCCCATTAAATAGCGTCATTATTTAGTTCTGCTGGTTAAATTCAATCCTAACCATAAGACCACCAATAGCATTTGTCCGACGTAACTCAACTTTTCCGTGATATAAATCGACAATTTGCTTAACAATCGATAAGCCGAGACCACTACCAATAATGACACTGTTCTGATTCACCCTATAGAATCTTTGGAAAATCAGCGGTATTTGTGCTTCATCCAAACCAATTCCATTATCCTCAATCTGCACAAAGCTATAATTTTTAACACAGCCACAACTGATTTTTATGACACACGGGCGTTCATAACTACGATAGATGATGGCATTCTCTAAAAGATTACGGAGCATAATTTCCAATTGATCCATTTGTGCCATGACCAGGGCCGACTCCAGTTGTAACTGTAATTCAATCTTTGCCTGACGAAGCTGAAAATCCATCATCGCAAGGGTACTTTGAATCACATTAACGAGATCAACCGAGCCTTGAGCTTGATGAGCATCGGGTTCAATCCGTGCCAAGGTTAGTAACTGCGTAATCATTCGCGAGGTTTTATCAATGCCAATCATGATGTCCTCAGTTGCTTCTCGCGCCTCCTCGGTAGAACGTGCG
>NZ_SGSW01000151.1:0-1156 GCF_004209125.1 Acinetobacter sp. WCHAc060033
ATCTGGCGTGATTTCTACTTTTACACTTGGAGGCACAACATCATCAGTCGTTGCACCTTCTAGACCAGGGTTACCACCTTTGTCTTCGTACGAACCTGTAGGAATCTCTATAGTCACATCTTTTGATGGGTCTTTTGGTGATGGTGTAACCACAAATTTTGTCGGATCTTCTGGATCTACAGTCACAGTTGTATCTGGACCTAAATTATTCTTTGGATCACTTATGATGAGGTCTTTGATCTCTTCTGGCGTAAATGGCTTACCCGTATTTGGGTTAATTGGCTCATCACTAAAGTCTACTGTGAACTCACCTTTGCTCGGATCATACGTCACTGATACAGTCGGTGGAACTGTATCAACAGTCGCTCTATCAGGTGCAGACTCTGTAGATGTACCACCTGCATTTTCAATCGTTGCAGTCACTTTTAAGTCAGTACCTTCTGCAGGTATATCTACAGCTACAGTTACTTTTCCAGCATCAATATCCGTTTGAGTAAGTTTATGAGGATACTCTTTACCATTTTGATCTTTGACTGTAATCGTATCGCCCGCAACTGCACCTGTTGGAATGGTCACAATTACATTAATATGAGTCGCATCACCAATTTCTTCTTTGTTTAATACACCATCATTATTTTTATCATTTTCAATTTCAACTTTAGGCGCTTCTAACACAGCTGGCTTCTTCGCCCCACCATTACCACCCGAGCTACCAGCAGCTGCACCGATACCACCAGCAACAATCCCACCTATAACCCAAGGTAAAGGTCCAACACCACCTGTACCGGCACCCGTTACAATCGGTAGTAACTCTTCAAGACCTGTGAGTTCCTTAAAACCAGCAGCACCATTTTCCCAAACCACTTGCTCAAATGCACAAACTGTTCCTTCAAATACTAAATCCGAGGTATTACCAGTAGCATCTTTCACAAAATAATTTTCAATTGTGATTTGTTCGCCATTATTTAACTTAATAACTAAGTTATTTCCCTCTTGCACGATTTCTTTAACATCTTCTTTGTGCAATTTGGTTTGAATAATAGATGCTTTATCTAATTTAATAACACTATCACCGATATTAACTTTATCCAAAGAGACCTTATCTATTACCGTGATGTCTTGCATGATTAACAACCAATTTATTAGTAACAATTAG
>NZ_SGSW01000152.1:0-1116 GCF_004209125.1 Acinetobacter sp. WCHAc060033
ATTCTGAGGATTTTTTTAATAGATATATTTAAAGAACTGCTTTTGGGAATTTATAACCAAATTATGCTATCGCATAATAAGCAGTTCCGAAATTTGACTTGACACGGTATCTGCTACGCATAAGATGGGTTTTGTAGATATTGTTTTTCAGTTGGACTGCCAATCCATACATTCAATTTTCCTTAAATTGTTTGTTCATGGATTGCCAACCATGAACAAACAACATCGCCCCTTTTCGCAACGTGCCAAGTTGTGAAAAGTTTTATCGGTGAAGCTGCATACGTCCGAAAGGTAGTTGGTGCGGCTACGATAGGGGCTAGAGGGTGTGAGTCCCTCTTTCTACCTGTTACAAAAGTTATGTTCCTGTTTTTACAGGATGCTAGTAGGGCGACACGGACACGGGCATTAACGGGTTATCAGCGTTTTAAACATGCGACTGGTAACTTAGTGAATTAACCCTGTTTTATTTGTTACGGATAGTCATCTCAAGGATTGAGTAATGGCGTTAATAACCGCTTGGCAGATGCTTCGTAAGGGCATAGTCAAGGCGCACAGGTGGGCTTTTGAGGTGATCGTGAGGTCACAGGGGAATGAGGTGTTAAACTGGATTTCTCGGCACGTCATGGTGAATTGCTGAATTCGTAGAGATACGTTGCAATTTGCTCTGGCGGTCAATGGATAGCTCAAGCCTGTAAGGTCGGCTCTGTCAACACACAACTATAGAATAGTTGATGGCAGTCGATATGCGTAGAGTAAGTGCTTTACCTTATTGATTTAACTAGACAATATAACCCCGACAAGACTTGGAACTGCGGTTGGGTGAACATGGAATTGAGTTTAGTTAAGTTAGAGATAAGCGTACTACTCATCAAGACAAATAAGACTAACGTGGGCGCACTTCACACCGTTTGAGTTGTAGATATTTAATTTCTGATTGATTAGTTCACAGAAAAGCGATTCTAGGCAAACAACGAGGTGGTGATCGGTGACGATCTTTAGAAGTGTTAGAGAATCAGACAAGTACAAAACCCTTAATCTTTAAGGGTTGCAGTCACTCCGAGCGAATAAAAACGTAAGTGGTGATAATTGGGAAAGTCTATGCCGATAAGTTGGTGG
>NZ_SGSW01000153.1:0-1112 GCF_004209125.1 Acinetobacter sp. WCHAc060033
TCACCAACTTATCGGCATAGACTTTCCCAATTATCACCACTTACGTTTTTATTCGCTTGGAGTGACTGCAACCCTTAAAGATTAAGGGTTTTGTACTTGTCTGATTCTCTAACACTTCTAAAGATCGTCACCGATCACCACCTTGTTGTTTGCCTAGAATCGCTTTTCTGTGAACTAATCAATCAGAAATTAAATATCTACAACTCAAACGGTGTGAAGTGCGCCCACGTTAGTCTTATTTGTCTTAACGAGTAGTACGCTTATCTCTAACTTAACTAAACTCAATTCCATGTTCACCCGACCGCAGTTCCAAGTCTTGTCGGGGTTATATTGTCTAGTTAAATCAATAAGGTAAAGCACTTACTCTACGCATATCGACTGCCATCAACTATTCTATAGTTGTATGTTGACAGAGCCGAATTTACAGGCTTGAGCTATCCATTGACCGCCAAAGCAAATTGCAACGTATCTCTACGAATTCAGCAATTCACCGTGACGTGCCGAGAAATCCAGTTTAACACCTCATTCTCCTATGACCTCACGATCATCTCAAAAGCCCACCTGTGCGCCTTGACTATGCCCTTACGAAGCATCTGCCAGTGCATCAACGCCATTATCAATCCTTGAAATGACTCCACATCACAAATAAAACAGGGTTAATTCACTAAGTTACCAGTCGTATGTTTAAGACGCTGATAACCCGTTAATGCCCGTGTCCGTGTCGCCCCAATGCGCCATATAAAAATATGGGATTTGACTTGGGTAACAGGTAGAAAGAGGGAGTCACACCCTCTAGCCCCTATCGTAGCCGCACCAACTACCTTTCGGACGTATGCAGCTTCACCGATAAAACTTTTCACAACTTGGCACGTTGCGAAAAGGGGTGATGTTGTTTGCTCATGGTTGGCAATCCATGAACAAACAAATTTAATCAATTTGAATGTTTGGATTGGCAGTCCAACTAAAAAACAACTTCTACAAAACCCATCTTATGCGTAGTAGATACTGTGTCAAGTCGAATTTTGGAACTGCTTATTATGCGATAGCATAATCTGGTTATAAATTCCGAAAAGCAGTTCTTTAAATTTAACTATTAAAAAAATCCTCAGAAA
>NZ_SGSW01000154.1:0-1097 GCF_004209125.1 Acinetobacter sp. WCHAc060033
TTTTATGATTAGGAGATAGGCAATAATAACTACCATTATCTTCACAAATAGGTAGCCAATCTTCTGGCAGACCTTGCTCCCTAGCATCATTTAATATCTGAGATAGCCCTCGATAGCATTCTTTCTCATCTGTAAGAGACGCTAATTCAATTGTTCCATAAAAGATATTGCTAATCTCTTTCAAAACTTTTTTATAATCTTTTGGAAAAATAAAACCTATTTTTCGTTCATAAGCAGATATGAAAATATCATCAGGTAGTTCTATGTTTAGACGACTATTCCCAGATAGTTCTTTTAATTCTTGAATAATGTTATCAAGCTTATTTTGCATATACATTCTGCTCTATCGCATTAAAGTTCTTACTACAATTTAACATAATGGCTGTTATGCGAAACGAGATCTACCAGCTCTCGTTTTTTGTTATGGAAACTGCTAAAATTCAAATACGCCATTGACGTATAAAGAGTCCATGTTATTTATTGAAACCAGCATCTTTACCAAGCAAATTAAAGACCTTGTATCTGATGAGGAATATCGTCAACTTCAGCAAGATCTTTTGGTACAGCCTGATAGAGGTGACCTAATCAAGAATGGCGGTGGTATTCGCAAAGTACGTTGTGCTCAAGGTAACAAAGGGAAAAGTGGTGGGATACGGGTGATTTATTATTGGGTCACCGAGGATGATCAGATCTTTTTCTTAGTGGCTTATCCAAAATCAGTAAAAGATAATTTAACAGATAAGGAAACCGCCATTCTGCACCAACTCGTGAAGGAGCAATTTCATGGATAACAACTTATTTGATGACTTGGTTGCTTCAATCAAAGAAGCTGGAGCTATCAAACGTAAAGAAGTTAAAGCAAGCCGAGTTACAGAACTCGAATTGCCTGATATTAAAGAAGTACGTGAAAAAACTGGCTTGAGCCAAAATGAATTTGCTGCACGTCTACATATTAGCCCCCGTACCCTGCAAAATTGGGAACAGGGACGACGCTATCCAACTGGACCAGCAGCTACATTGATTCGAATTTTAGATGCTCACCCAAGCCTTATTTGAAAAAATTACTTAAAAAATGGGAGCTTAAGGCTCCCATTTTT
>NZ_SGSW01000155.1:0-1021 GCF_004209125.1 Acinetobacter sp. WCHAc060033
GCGCCGTAATCAGCAGGGTACTTATCGAAATCAAAACCAACTTTTAAGATGTAATCATCAAGCTTGATTACTGCTGTACCTGAGTGATCAGAATCTAATTGAAGCTTTTGGACTTCATAAACTGAAGGTGTGATCGTAGGGATAGCAACAGGTGGTTTGTATTCAGTTGAATCAGGGTTATAAGCGAATGCAATAACACCTGTAGTGAATAAGCCCGCAAGTGCTGCGACTTTAATAAAGCCAAAATGCTGTACACGATGTGTAACAGCGGGATTGATTGAATTGGGTTTTATGTTCATAATTGATCTCGCAGTTTCTGTAAAAGCACACATGATTTGATGGTCGGTGTGCTTTTTATTTTTTAATCAAGTTGACTTAGATCAACACCTGAAATTTCCAAGAATTTTTCATTGTTAAAATTCGGCAATGCTCGAATCAAATCACGATCTTCTTTTGATGCTTCTGTTACGGATTTTGTAAAAGCTTCTTTGTAGTCATATTTTTTCAGATAACCACCAGTGCATGAAAAACTTGGATTTTCCTGTTTTTCCACATCCGACATTTCAGATTCATCAATCCATTGAGTTAAATAAAAATATAAACAGTTTGGCTTATTTGCTTCATCCCACACTGACTTCATGCACGGTTTGTCAAAGACATTAATAATTTCAACTTCTTCAGTGTTAAAGAAACCATTGCTGAAATCCGCAGTGTTCCAGTTGCCAGTGTTGCGGTGACCAGTGTTGCGGTTGCCAGTGTTGCGGTTGCCAGTGTTGCAGTCTCCAGTGTTGCAGTCGCCAGTGTTCCAGTAGCCAGTGTTCCAGTCGCCAGTGTTGCAGTCGCCAGTGTTGCAGTCGCCAGTGTTGCGGTGACCAGTGTTGCAGTTGCCAGTGTTCCAGTTGCCAGTGTTGCGGTGACCAGTGTTGCGGTTTCCAGTGTTGCGGTTGCCAGTGTTCCAGTTGCCAGTGTTGCGGTTGCCAGTGTTCCAGTTGCCAGTGTTGCGGTTGCCAGTGTTGCAGTT
>NZ_SGSW01000156.1:0-1012 GCF_004209125.1 Acinetobacter sp. WCHAc060033
AAAATACCGACCGGCCGAAATTTCAGGAAATGTTGAACTATCTCCGGGAAGGGGACAGGGTTGTTGTACATTCCATGGATCGTTTTGCACGAAGCCTAAAAGATTTGGTTACCGAAGTAGATAAACTGGTTAAAGGAGGGATCGCCATCCAGTTTGTAAAAGAAAATATTACTTTTACGGCCCAATCCACCCCGATGGATAATTTGATGCTGCAACTGATGGGGGCTTTTGCACAGTTTGAACGTGAGATTATTCTGGAGCGACAAAAGGAAGGAATTAAACTCGCCTCTGCTCAAGGGAAGTATAAAGGCCGGGTACACAAATTGAAACCTGATCAGGCCGAAGCTTTACGACAAGCATGGAAGGAAGGGAAGTACTCTTCAAAAATGGCATTAGGCCAAGCATTTGGAATTAGTCGCCAGGCGGTATATCGGTATTTAAAAGCAGGTGAGTAACTCAATTTGAATTGGCGACTATATTTAGTTGAGATTATGAAAGCCTTAGAACGTGATAAATCAATAAAAAATCCTATTAGAAATTGAATGGGATTTTACAAAGTATTATGTTGCTGATTTTTAAAATATAAATAAAATGTATTTTATATAGGCTGCATTGGGCTAATTTTAGGACAGCTTAAATAGAAACTATTTTTCATAAAATATAGAAATAACTTAAAAGAAATTCCTAAAGTTATAACGGCACTGTTGCAAATAGGGATCTGAGTCGATGATGTTCCCTTTAAAAAGTGCTTAGAGACCGAAAACTCTATTCACCAGATACACTTCACCCTGAGGCTGACCATAATAAAATGATGAAGCTTGTCCTTTACGTAGTGCACGCATGACTTCAATACCTTTAATTGTGGCATAAGCCGTTTTCATAGATTTGAATCCTAAGGTGGCCCTGATAATCCGCTTTAGCTTGCCATGATCACATTCGATCACGTTATTTTTGTACTTAACCTGCCTGTGCTCAAGGTCTGGTGGACATTTTCCTTCCCGTTTTAACCGTG
>NZ_SGSW01000157.1:0-992 GCF_004209125.1 Acinetobacter sp. WCHAc060033
GGCAGAGTAAAACTTGAAGTGCGACATAAACCACCTAATTAATTTAAAGGGTTTATGGAGTATATAAAATTGTCATACCATCATCTTAACTTTGAAGATCGTACTGCATTAATGCTTGAATCAAGAAAAGAAGGCTTTTCACCCAGAAAATTTGCTGAACTTATTAAAAGACATCCTAGTACGATCTATCGTGAACTTAAAAGAAATAGCATCAATGACGTTTATCAAGCCCGATATGCTTCTGATCACACCTTCGCTAGACGTAGACGTGGTCATAGAAAACTCAAAATCGATTCAATCCTTTGGAAATTTATTGTTGAAGCGATCCGTTGTTTATGGTCTCCTCAGCAAATAGCAAAGCGTTTAAAGACATTTCCTGATTTGGATCAAACAATGAATGTAAGCCATACAACGATTTACTCAACTATACGAGCATTACCAAAGGGTGAGTTGAAAAAAGACTTATTATCCTGTCTGCGTCATGAAAATAAAAAGCGAAAAGCTAACGGTGAACCTAAAAAAGATTCTATATTACAGGATATTAAAACTATTCATGAGCGCCCAGCCGAAGTTCAAGAAAGAAAAATACCGGGTCATTGGGAAGCCGATTTAATTAAAGGTAAAGACAATAAAAGTTCGATAGCAACACTTATTGAACGAAATACACGGCTCTGTATCTTGGCAACATTACCTGATGCAAAGGCAGAATCAGTGCGCAAGGCTTTAACTGAAGCTCTGAAATATTTACCTGCAGAACTGCGTAAAACGTTGACCTATGACCGTGGACGTGAGATGTCAGAACATAAAAAACTCGAAGAAGATTTAGGCATAGATGTATATTTCTGTGACCCACATTCACCCTGGCAAAAAGGCACATGCGAAAATATGAATGGTTTAATTAGGCAATATTTACCTAAAGGGATTGATTTAAATCAGGCAGATCAGCATTATTTAAATCAAGTTGCCATGTCACTGAATACTCGTCCTAGAAA
>NZ_SGSW01000158.1:0-982 GCF_004209125.1 Acinetobacter sp. WCHAc060033
TGACAACTTGGGTATGAGGACGACCTAATTCTGTAAATTTGTTCAATACGGCTATGCGTGCATGAATCTCATTCACCTGACTAGAAAAACTCCTTGCTGTTAATTTATCACCTAATAGTTTGATGCAATGCATCTTGGTTTCAACTAAACTTCGACGATGATAACCAGACCATTTTTTCCAAAGCGTTCTTCCTAAACGTTTAACTGTTTTCAGTAACTCATTCCGCTCTAAAGATCTCAATTTCTGATCTTTCCATGGTTTTGCATTTTTTCTTGGCGGAATGACCGCATGTGCATCTTGATCTAGAATGACTTGTCTGCAGTGCTTCGTGTCATAAGCACCATCGGTATAGACCGAATCAATTCGTTCATCTAAGGGAATTTGAGCAAGTAAATCACCGAGTACTTGCGAATCGCTCACATTATTTGTAGTAAGCTGTACTGCACGTATTTGCAAGGTTTCAGCATCGATGCCAATATGAAGCTTACGCCATTGGCGACGATATTCAGGTCCATGTTTCTTACGTTTCCACTCACCTTCACCTAGAAACTTTAAGCCAGTTGAGTCGACGAGTAGATGTAGCCCATCACTACTTTTTTGATAGCTAATCGCAATATCAATATGTTTTTGTCTTCGACAAAGCGTACTGTAATCTGGTGCGGTCCAATTTAATCCACAAAGTTTAATCAGACTTTGAACAAAACCCGTGACCATGCGTAAAGAGAGTCTAAATAAAGATTTGATCATTAAACAGCATTGAATAGCCGTATCGGAGTAAGTTTGATTTCGACCTTGCTTGTTTTGTGGTTGTGCATACCACTGAGTCTTTGGATCAAACCAAATGGAAATGTTGCCCCGATTAATGAGAGCGCGATTATAGGAAGACCAGTTGGTTGTACGATAAGTTTTAGGAGTAGGTTTATTCATTTTGAAATTATAGGACTGAATAAACCTTATAGGCTAGGTTTGTGCAACAAAGCC
>NZ_SGSW01000159.1:0-962 GCF_004209125.1 Acinetobacter sp. WCHAc060033
TAGATAATTTTTGATAAGCTAAATCCATTAGGACTAATTAAGTAAATATGAGCAATTGGGTCAATGTCACACAGGATAAGTCTACAGGTATAGAACTAATTCATGCCCACTTCAAAGGCTTTGCATACGATCCTCATCTACACTCAAGTTATCTTATAGGGGTAACAGAGTTAGGACATCAACAATTCAATTGTAGAAAAAAAATTATTGATAGCTATCAAGGTCAAACTTTCATGCTTGAACCTGAAGAAGTTCATGATGGTAATGCACCAGATCCTCTCGGCTTCACTTATAAAATGATGCATTTAGATCCAGCATGGTTAAAAAAAAGCTATGAAGGAATATTTAATGAGCCTATCGAACTTGCTATCGAATCAACCCTACGTTCTGATCCTCAACTTTCACATTTGATACTTTCAACCTACAATATATTGAATAACAATGAATCTCAATTGATGAAAGATACGTATTTAGATCTTTTATTAGAAAACTTAGTAAATAAAAAAATTTTATATAAACGTGAAAAGTCTATCCAGACATTACCTAATATTGCATTAAAGCTAAAAGAAATTTTACATGAAAGTCTCTTTCATGATTTAGACTTACAAACACTCTCAACATTGGTGAAAACAGATCGTTTTTATATTAACCGTGTATTTAAAAAAAACTTTAACTGTTCTCCACATCAATATCTGATCCAACTCCGTTTAAATAAGGCAAAAGAATTGTTAAGAAAAGGATTATCAGCAACAACTGTTGCTTCATATCTTTGTTTTTCTGATCAAAGTCATCTAGGTCGATGGTTTAAACGTTGTTATGGCATAACATTGAATCAATATCAAAAAGCGTGCACAAATGTTCTAGATATATCTTGAAGATATTTATCAAACTAGCCAAATAGTTTATTAATTTTTGGATTTTATTTTGGAAACGATTTTAGCTTTTTGTGCCTTTTCTTTTGT
>NZ_SGSW01000016.1:0-85317 GCF_004209125.1 Acinetobacter sp. WCHAc060033
TGCACGTTCTACAGAGGAGGCGCGAGAAGCAGCTGAGGACATTATGATTGGTATTGATAAAACCTCGCGAATGATTACACAGTTATTGACCTTAGCTCGGATTGAACCTAATGCTCATCAAATTCAAGGCTCAGTCGATCTCGTTAATATGATTCAAAGTACTCTTATGATGATGGATTTTCAGATTCGTCAAGCTAAGGTTGACTTACAGCTACAACTGGAGTCAGCCTTAGTTATGGCACAACCTGAGCAATTGGAAATTATGCTCCGTAATCTTTTAGAAAATGCCATCATCTATCGTAGTCATGAACGCCCATGTGTCATTAAAATCAGTTGTGGCTGTGTTGAAAATTATAGTTTTGTGCAGATTGAGGATAATGGAATTGGTTTGGATGAAGCACAAATACCTCTGATTTTCCAAAGATTTTATAGAGTGAATCAGAACAGTGTCATTATTGGCAGTGGCCTTGGCTTATCGATTGTTAAGCAAATTGTCGATTTATATCACGGAAAAGTTGAGTTACATCGGACAAATGCTATTGGTGGTCTAATTGTTAGGATTGAATTTAATCATCAGAACTAAATAATGGTGTTATTTAAAGGGCTGAGGAGTGATTTTAAAAAATTATAGATTGGGTTGTCACAACTACTTATGACTTTATAGCGACAGAGTTAAAAAACACAGCATAAGTCTGATAAAAGTAATAGTACAACTTATGTCACCTAAAGTGAGTGTGGTATTAAAGTTCATGTTAAGTCGTCTAAGGTTGAGTAATTAGGAATTCATAGTTACGCCTTGACACCCAACAGAGTAGTTGAGGCTTTATCGAATTTTCAAGTAATTTTGGATAAGCTAAAAACACTACAGGATTAAATTTAAGTATATTAGGGTGGCTTTAATATTTAAATTTGTGAGTAGCAAAACTCTTCCCAACTAAGTATACCTTTTAGTGTATTTTTTTATTTAAATAGTTATAAAAATATTAAATATCAATGTTAAAAAACCAATGCATCATTGGAGTATGGTTGGAGAGATCCGTCGTTAATTCATTGATCGACATAAAAAACCTTAATTTAACTATTCAAAACTCTGCATATAAGAAGAGCAGTTTATTGCAGAAAAAATGATTTTAACGGATATAGCATGTGGATGCAGTATTTTCATGTTGAAGAATTGCGCGATTCTAATTTTAAAAAAAGCTAAAGCCTCATAGAAGCTTTAACTTTAACAGTATTCGATTGAATAGCATCAAAAGAGTTGGGATTAA
The DNA here is from genome assembly GCF_004209125.1 of Acinetobacter sp. WCHAc060033. NCBI lineage: Bacteria > Pseudomonadati > Pseudomonadota > Gammaproteobacteria > Moraxellales > Moraxellaceae > Acinetobacter > Acinetobacter sp. WCHAc060033. Next base: position 1,269 of record NZ_SGSW01000016.1, read on the forward strand.
GAATTTGAAAGTACCATCGGGCTATTTAAATTTGTATTCATTCAATTATTTTAGACTCAGAATGCCCATACCAGTTTTAAATAACTGGTATGACCTTCAGGACGATTTTCAACATTGGTTTCTTTCAGATATTTTGCTTCAAGTGACCAATTTTTATCTTGATATTGAATTGCAGGACCTACGGCTAAAACCTGTCCACGCATGCCAATTTTATTTCCATTCACTTCATCTGATTCGGTTTGCTTAAAGGCGTAGCCTTCGACAGCAACTTTGACATGGTCATTGAGTTTATAGCCCACGCTGTAATCACCTGCAAAATATTCTCCAGACTTATACTCGGTGTCATCATTTTCAGTGTTGAAGCTATAAGACAGTTTGGTCGAAATATCTAAACCATTTTGAGGGGCATAGGTATAGGCAATGATCGGGCGCACGGTATTGTAATTTTTACCGATATTGGCAACCAAAGGCTGTGTTGGCGTTGCTGAGTCATATTTCCCCGTGTCTAAAACACCTTCAACAGCACCGATCCAGTGATGACTGCCATGATGCCAACCCAGCATTGAGCCGATAATTAAATCACCTAAGCCGCTGTTGCTGTCTGACATTCCTGCAGCTGAAAGCCGGATATCTACAAAAGGTTGAGCGGCATAGAAACCGAGTTGCCCACCCAGATAATTTTGCTTGGTCATCCAAACTAAACGGGGGATGATTGCATTGACATCGGCATGAAAGTTTGGTGGTCCATTATCAAAACTGCCTGCATGATAGTTTTGATAATAACTGAGTAGGTACACACCAGGCGGTGGTAATGCACCTGCCATCATGCCTTCCGCACCAAGTGCAAAAGAGTCACCGCCATTTTCTGTGGCATGTGCGGATGTGGTCAGGAAACCGATGATGAAAGGAAGCGTTAAACTTACGATTTTTTTCATGTGAAATCCTTTTATTACTGTTGTCGTCCAGTTTCTGGTTAATGAATCATGTCTTTACAGCCATGAATTCGCCTTGCCTGATGTTGCAATCTGCATCCTGAGATTGAAAAGGCAAGTATGAGTTTCATGTGATCTGCAATGCATGCAGATCACACAAGTTTTGAGCTAAGTTTTAAATATCTAAGATGCGGTTAGATATGTTTAAACAATGCCGAACGTGACTGTCCGTTTGCGCCATCAGCAGCACTTAAGAAGCGTTCAGTATGAATGTCTTTTTCAAATAAACGGCTCTGCATCAGGGTTGAAATGGCTGCATCAATCATCGGTGGTGGACCACACAAATAAGCTTTATGCCCACTGCATTTATTCTCAAAATGACTGGCAACCGCTTCATGCACAAAACCTGTAAAACCCGTCCAGGCATCTTCGGTCTTTGGTGCATTTAACGCAGGGATGTAGTGAAAGTTCGCATGCTCTTTGACAAGATTTTCGAAAATTTCACGGTTATACAGTTCTGAAACATCACGTGCACCCTGGAATAAATAGATATTCCTTGTTTCACCCGCTTCAAGTAAATCCAGAATCATGGATTGTGGGCTGGATAAACCCGAACCACCTGCAATGAAAATCACGCCACGATCATCAGACTTACGGACAAAGAATTGCCCATAAGGTCCTGAAATATCCAGTTCATCGCCTTGTTGTAAACTTTCATGTACATAAGTTGTGGCTGCACCACCTTCAACTTTACGGATATGTAATTCGACAATGCCTTCTTCATTCGGTGAATTGGCGATTGAAAATGCACGTGTACCTTCAATATTTGGCAATTGAATATTTACATATTGACCCGCCTGGAATTGCATCGCACGATCAATCTGCAGGCGGATGCCTTTGATTGTGGGTGACAGGTCTTTAATTTCAATTACTTTTGCCTGGTAGTCTTCAACCAGATAGCCTAAGAAATCCTCATCTTCATCGACATCCGCTTCAATGACCATGTCAGATTCAGGTTTACAGCAACACGCCAAAACCTTATTTTCTTCACGCTCAATATCCATCAGCGCAAAAGGAGAAGCTTCACCGACATCGTAAAAACCATCAGTCACTTGTACTTTACACGTACCGCATGTGCCATGTCCGCAAGCGAATGGGAGCCAGACCCCTTGACGCAAAGCTGCATCAAGGATGGTTTGATCTTCTTCGACTTCAATCGTGGTACCGATTGGTTCAATGGTAACTTGATAACTCATCCGCGTACTCCCTTAAACATGACTGCCTTTGTAGCCCGTTAAATTTGGCGTGACAAAGCGTAAAAGAGATTTATGATCGAAGCCTTGTTCTGCCAATGTTTTTGAGAAATCAGCATTCAGCGCTTCACGGTTTAAGGTAAATTGCACAGTTGACCAATCAATTTCTGTAAATTCAGGGTGTTGGCTGAATCCACCAGCGATTTGTTGATCAATTAATTCTTGCAAAGTTTGTTGTGGTGATACCACAAAAGCATGCGCTGAACAAAAAAGATTGTGTTGATCCCAACCAATAAATAACAGCATGTTATCGCCATAATTTTTTTGTAGATCAAGAGCTTCAAATTGATAATTGTCTTGGATTGCTTGTACTGGCATGAGAATACTCCTAAATTCCTTGAGCGAAGTGCATGCTGTGCGTGGCGTTGAAAATGGCTGACACAGCAATGAACTTCATCTTTTATTCCTTATGATGCTTATGCACCTTTCCATTTTTTCCAGCGTTCTTGGTCTGGTGAACCTTCAATATCTAAGTTGTCCGCGCCAACATTAAAGTTGTAATAGTCACGTAAAATCGTTTCTAAATCTGGACCACCACAGTTGCCTTGCAGGATTTGGTTCACTGGTAACCATGCTTGGATGTATTTCTCAGGTTCACGTTCGAAAATGTCATGACAACCATCTGAACAGGTGTGATAACGCTCGCCTTTATAAATGCTGTCACGGTAACTAAACATGGTTGGGTCACCATCCATTTCCGTAAAGGTCATTGGAATCTGACAGATCTGGCACAATTGTGGTAAGCCGTTGCTATAGAAACGTTTGCCTTCAGCTTCTAATTTACGTGCCAGTTCCCATTTTGGACGATAGTATTTATCGAAGGTGTCAGGGTATTTCGCAGATAACCAATCCATTTCTTCATCAGTTGGAATCCAGGTATGGAAGCCTGCTGCATGACCGAAGTTATAGAAAATCCACCATGCTTGATGCGAAACGTGTTCTTTTTCTTTTTCAATCACTTCTGAGTATTTCGGCATACGAATACCGTAACGGCTCAAGTCTTTGAATAATGCACCGCCTGCTTCTTCAAAATAAGTTTCCCATGCTTCTTTCCAGGACATGACTTTATTTGGCAACATGTAATCCATCATCATGCCGACGATAGAGAGTAGGCGAGTACCACGCCAGAACCATTTATCAATCCATTCCTGTACGATTGGCACGTTGTCTTCATGCTGTTCAAGTAAGAATTTTACAATTTCCAGACCGAGTGTCATGTGGCGTGCTTCATCAGACTGTGCTGAGAAACCAAAAGTCACCGTCGCCATATCGCCGTTATAAGCCGCACCAGACATGAAAGGAACGAACAATAAGTTGGTGAGTACATATTCAAAGGCAAAGCTGATCGCCAGTAAAAACTCAAATGGACCTGCAGAACGTGCATCTTCAAAGAATGATTTAGGTACAGACAAATACCACACACGGTCATGCATGTGCGACCAGTCCTGGAAGCCATCAAAGAACTTGTTGTAATGGCTCATGGCATGAATCTGGGTTTGCACATGACGCAATTCATCAATGGATTGCATCTGTGATGCAATACGTGCACCGATCCCGCTAAACTGACGACCTACATGGGCATAGCCTTGATAAGCCTGATATTCCAAAGGTGTAACTGCAGTTAAAAACAGTTTAATGGCATTTAAATAGCGTTCATTGGAAACATTCATTTGCCCATTGTTTTGTGCAAAAGCATCGAAAATGGCATAGAGTTTTTTCTCTTTCTCTGCCTGATATTTCCAGTATGAATCCATGGTTAAACGGAACGGATCTTCCCATTTAGACCAATCGGTGATTTTAATGCCTTCAAATTCTTCATAAGGAAAGGCATCTTTACGATCTGCATAGGAAAAGTCCCAATCCAGATCACGGGTCAGCATGCGGTAGCGGTCTTTGGCATTCAGCTTTTTAGTTGCGGTTTTAGTCGCTGTTTTTGTATTTTTAACATCAGTATTCATTTTTGATCATCCTGTTCAATCTTTAAATGCAGTTGTGCAATGACTTAATTCCATTTCAGGGTAAAGGTGTCATCGTCTTCATCGACATTGCCACCCAGCGTGATCATATTCAGTTGTAACTCTTGAATATCCCAGTCCTGTCCGAGTTTTTCAGACACCGTTTCTGCACGAATGATCAAGCCAGTTGTGCTTTCAACACGGATCATGGCTGGTAAATACTGAATCGTGGCATCGGGATTATCCTGTTCAATCGCTTCGATGATGTAGCGAGAGGTATCGTTGTCCTGTAGCGCTAAATAAACTTTTGAAGTCATGGTGCAATTCCTTATGCAATATTAAATGTCAGCTAAACCTGCTTTTTTGCTACGCTCTGCGATCAGTGCAACGGCTTGTTCGATATTGCGATCACCCAATGCAAGACCTGCCCATGCGCTAAACGCTTCCTGAACTTGTGGTAACAGTTCAGCAATCCAGCCTTGAATCAGGGCTTTGTTTTCCTCAGATTCTGCAATGGAAAGTTTGAATACTGGGTCAGACCATTTACGTAAATCGGTTAAACAGTCCTGCATAAATTCAGTCAGCATTGCCACATCACGTGCGCCATTTTCCACTAAATATTGATCAAACTGCCCATAGACAAGGCTTTGGATACAGCTATCAATTAACAGGTTTTGCAGTACATAGAGTTTGAACCAGTCCTGTTCAGTCAGACTTTGTTCACAGAGTTTACGAAGTGGTTGCCAGGCTGCATCATTCATCCAGGCATCTTTGGCCTGTTGTAAAGATTCACCTGTATTGCCATCCAGTGCCAAACCAATACGTGAAATGTATTGCGCCATGCCGAGACGATCCATTGCCGCAAAAATACAGGCTTGGGTAATGACTGTGCCATAACCATAGGCACTGCCTGACATCATGTGAAGATTTGCCGTTTGTTCCACATAGCGAAATGGTAGTAAGCAGGTGATGATTTTTTGCTTCACGTCTTCGCTGATATTTTCAACCAGGAAACGCTTTTCAAAGAAGGCATAATTACTTTCAGCGGTATCCTGTAAACGTGCACGATGTTGTACATAAGCGCCGTAGTAGAACTGACGTGGATCTTTAAACACATACCAGTCCTGCATCTGCAAGGCAGTATGGGTTTTATCATTCAAAGTCTTATCAGGCTTCCATAAAGGGCGATAATGAAAGTTGGTGGTTGCCTGTACATCAAAACTGACTTCCTGGTAACGTGTTGCTGGCTTATTGCCAAAACGGCGTTCAATGTACGCGTAAGTTTGGCGAATTGGGGCTAGGCTCGATGTTTTAATTTCTAAAGTCATCTTGATCTCCGTATGGACTTAAGCGTGATCGTCTTGATCTATATGAGGTTGGGCTGGGTTGAGGACAGTAGGTTCAACGCCATAACGCCATTTGTCTTCCTGTGCGTCATTCCATGCTTGCTGTTCTTCTGTCATTTCTACGACCTGATTTATTTCACAAAAATGCTGAAAAGCTTCCTGAGGTAGAACCAGTTCGACAAATAAAGTTGGATCGTGAATCGCAAAATCGAATTCAACAAATCGGGCATCACGATCACCTGTAATACGAATGTATTTGGTGAGTTGCTGTTGTTGTTGGTTCATAACGAACGTCCTTCTGTTTTTGGCACTGACATCATGTCGGTGACGCAACCTTGCGTTTGTTATGTATATTCCAAAAAGCGTGCCATGTTTTTAATTTATATATTTTTCAAATACTTATTGTCTTTAAATAAAATCCTGATTAATTTGATCAGGCTAATTTCATCATTTGATGAATAGATATATTTGAGATTTTCATGTTTTGATGAAAATGAATGAATAAACTTTGAGTAGTGCTGTTTAAAAACATGGAATTTTTTTAATTTTTACTTAAAAATGTATATTTATAATGAATTGATTTATAAAGGTATAATTTTAATATACTTAAAAGGTATGTAAATATAAGAATAAGGTAGTCTACCCTGGGTTTGTGAATTAGGTAAGATCAATATTGCATTCACAAAGACATATAGCCAAGGACGGACAGTATGCCCAAAGCCAAAGATGTGAAGGTCTATAAGCAGATCCTGGAACAGAATAAAGATATTCAGGATTTACTCGATAAAATTATTTTTGATACTGAGCATGGACAGATATGGTTTGATGAAAACCGTATGTTGCTGATGCATACCAGTATTCTGGGTTATTTGCGCAAAGATCTTTTTAATATGCTTGGCTTGGAACGTACCAAACACTTTTTTATCCGTTGTGGTTACCAGGCGGGGATGCGAGATGCCGAGGTCACTTCAAAACTGCGTCCAAATCTCAATGAAGCAGAAGCCTTTATGGCAGGCCCTCAGATGCATGGCATTCGAGGTATGGTGCAAGTGGATGTGAATGAACTGCATTTAAGTCATGATCAAAAAGAGTTCTATGCAGATTTCAACTGGCTGAATTCTTTTGAAGCCGAAGTGCATTTAAGTGAATTTGGTGCATCGGAGGAACCAGCCTGTTGGATGCTTTTAGGCTATGCCTGTGGGTATAGCAGCTTTGTGATGGGACAGACCATTATTTATCAGGAGACCCACTGTGTTGCTAAAGGAGATGAGCATTGCCGAATTATTGGTAAGCCTTTAAGTGAATGGGAAAATTCAGATGAATTAATCCGCTTTATGTCACCAGATCCTGTGTCAGATGAAATTATTGCCTTACAGGCTGAGTTAAATGAATTAAAGAAAAATATTTATACCGAAGCTGAAAGTGACTACACCATGTTTGCTGCTATTGGGGAATCAGTGGCGTATCGAAAAGTGTGTGACCTGCTTAAAAAAGCCGCAGGCAGTAAAGTTGCTGTACTTTTACAGGGTGAAACTGGCGTTGGTAAAGAAGCTTTCGCACGTGGTGTACATGAAGGGAGCCAACGAAAGGCAGAACCATTTGTTGCAGTCAACTGCGCCTGTATTCCACCAGATCTGATTGAAGCCGAATTATTTGGGGTGGAAAAAGGGGCTTTTACAGGTGCATCACAGACTCGCATCGGTAAGTTTGAACGTGCGCATCGTGGCACGATTTTTCTTGATGAAGTGATAGAACTGTCACCACGTGCACAGGCAGCTTTGTTGCGAATGTTGCAGGAGGGGGAGTTTGAACGTGTCGGTGATCAACAGACACGGAAAGTTGATGTCCGGATTGTTGCTGCAACCAATGAAGACTTAGAACAAGCGGTTAAGAATGGTAAATTCCGTGCTGACTTGTATTATCGTTTAAATATTTTCCCAGTAATGATTCCGCCATTGCGTGAGCGACGTGAAGATATTCCTTTATTAATCAGCCATTTTTTAGCACGTTTTGAAAATATGTATGATAAAACCTTAAAAGGTTTGAGTGATAAAGCTAAAAATTTTGTGATGAAATATGAGTGGCCTGGGAATATTCGAGAGCTGGAAAACTTGCTGGAAAGGGCGACTTTACTGACGGATCATCAACAGGAAATCAAATTAGACAGTTTATTTCCTCAGCTTAAAGAACAGGATGTTGTCGTTCAGCCAGCGAATCGTTTTACCAATGTCGAAGATTTATTTACCGAAGATTTTTCTTTAGAACAACTTGAACAAAAAATTATTCGTACTGCAATGGATAAAAGTCGGCAAAATATTTCAGAAGCTGCAAGATTGCTTGGGCTTAGTCGAGCGACTTTGGATTATCGTTTGAAGAAACTAGCATAAATGAATTTAATCAATGGATGATTCGGTTTTTGAGTTTAATTTTTTATTGAGAATATATGAAAAACATGGTGCAGGAAATCGAGTTTTAGGATTTTAGTTATAATTAATTTGTAGTTTTTTAGTCTCGATAGAGTTAGTAGCATTTTTGATATATGCAAGGATAGCAATAAGAGTATTTGCTAATACACATCAGTTATTATTAAGTGAAAAATAATTGGAGATTTTGGCTAGTTGGTGAGTTTTTAAATTTAGATGAGTGCTTTCTAATCGCCAGAATATAAATTTGAACAGAAACAATTCATACATAGACAATGAAAATCATAATTTTGTATAATTCATCACAATTTTAAAAATTAATACAAAGACCTAGTAAAATGGCGATAAATATTTATTCTGCTTTAGAGCAACTTGGACTCTCACTTGAGAGATTTTAAGTAACTAATTTGCAAGAGTATTACGTTATTTTGTTTAACTATATCAACAGGTTGGGTTTTATTTTAAAACTTGCATACATCACCTAATGAAAGTCAGTTTATAATGCAATAAAAAAGGGCGTATAAAACGCCCTATTTTTTAATACAAATTATTTTTCAGTAGCAATTGAAGCAATCGCAGCATCAACGCCTTCGATTGAATCAGCAGCTTTCTTGATACGTGCAAGCGCATCAACTAATACTTCGTCAGCAGTTGCATAAGAAATACGCATATAACCGCCTAAGCCGAAAGCATCACCAGGCACAACAGCAACACCAGTTTCTTCCAATAACCATGCAGAGAACTCTGTGCAAGATTTTAAACCTTTCGCACGAATCAATGGACGGATGTTCGCATATGCATAGAATGCACCATCAGCAGGAAGACAAGTGATACCTTTAATGTCATTCAAGCCATTTACCACTAAGTCATGACGACGGTGGAACGCTTCGATCATTGGTTGAAGAACGTCTTGAGGACCATTCAATGCAGCTTCAGCAGCAACTTGTGAAATCGAAGTTGGGTTAGATGTAGATTGAGATTGGATTTTTTTCATCGCGCCAATCAATTTAGCAGGACCTGCTGCATAGCCAATACGCCAGCCAGTCATTGCATACGCTTTAGATACACCATTGAGCACGATTACACGGTCATAAAGGTCTGGTGCAACAGTTGCGATGTTATAGAATTCATCATCCCAACGGATTGGTTCATACATATCATCAGAAGCAACCAATACTTCAGGATATTTACGAAGAACTTCAGCCAAAGCTTCTAATTCAGCTTTTGTATAGATCATACCTGTAGGGTTAGAAGGGCTATTTAATACCACTAAACGCGTTTTGTCAGTGATTGCAGCTTCAAGTTGAGCAGGCGTGATTTTGAAACGTTGTTCTTCGCCACATTTCACAACAACTGGCACACCTTCAGCGATGATCACCATATCTGGGTAGCTTACCCAGTAAGGTGCAGGAATAATTACTTCATCACCTTTATTTAACAAAGCAAGTGCCAAGTTAAAGAAAGATTGTTTACCACCACAAGAAACCAAGATTTGGTTAGCAGCGTATTCAAGATTATTGTCACGTTTTAATTTTGCAATAATCGCTTTTTTTAGGCCTGGTGTACCATCAACAGCGGTATATTTTGTAAAACCGTTATTAATTGCAGCAATAGCAGCATCTTTGATGTGTTGTGGGGTGTCAAAATCTGGTTCGCCAGCACCGAGTCCAATTACATTTTTACCAGCAGCTTTTAATTCAGCAGCTTTGTTGGTAACAGCAAGCGTTGGAGACGGTTTGATGGCATTTACACGATCAGAGAGACGTACGTCCACGGCAGTATTCCTTCTTATAGGGATTAAAAAATAAAAAGCACACTATCATAGCTTAAAAATAGCAAGTTGGTCGTCCAAAAAATATGCAAATTCACTAAAAATGCACGAAAATTCAAAATATACTGTATCAAGAAAATACAAATGTAGACTGAATTGGGCAATCACTCGCATCGACGCAGAAATTTTCGTACAATATGCACAGTTAAAATTGAGTGAATCACATGAGCACCCAAAATACTCCCAAGAAAAAGCCAGTAGTAAAACTTCCATTTCCTGTTAAGCATGCAAATGATGCGAAACCTGCGGATGAAGATGTGGAAGACATGCGTCCAAAACCACAGCAATATGCAGATCGCACATGGATGCCACCACGTGGTACACGTCGTTCGATGGGTAAGCGTTAAGTTCAACATGAAATAAAAAAATAGGTGCTTTAAGCGCCTATTTTTTATTATAGCGTTTTTATATTTATTAGAATTTATTCTTCAATAATTTGTTCAAAATATTGATAATATTTTTCTTTTTTATACATGTTAATATCAGCGCGACATAACATATTTTCAACTTTTTCATGAGGTTGAGACGTTGCAAAACCCATAGCAGAGGTTAAGGGTTGCGAGGCATAATATTGATTATCAATATTTAATTTATATTTTTTAAATATTAAGTTTTATTAATTATTTAGTGTAGCTTATTGTTTTAATGTTAATCTTTGAGAGATGAATTATAAAAAGCTTGCTTATTGGAATACATAATTTCATCAGCTCTTTTAAGCAAGGCTTCAATGGTCTCATTTGACTGTGTCGTTGCATAACCAATTGCAACATGAATGGGGAAGTCTGGATGTTTGATTTGGTCAACTTCTAATTCATAACGAATTTTATCTAATAATCTATTGATATGAATTTGCTTTGCTTTCGGCATGAGAATGACAAATTCGTCTCCGCCAAGTCGAGAAGCTGAATAATGGGTTTGAGTAATACTTGTTTTTAAAATTTTGCCAAATCTTCTCAGAATTTGGTCACCTTGGTCATGCCCATAGATGTCATTAATTTCTTTTAAACCATTGAGGTCGAAAAATACACAGGATACCGGGTAAAAAATTGTAGATTGGAGTTTTAAAATCTCATCATTAAAAAAAGTACGGTTATAGAGTTGAGTGAGCTGATCGTGCTTACTGAGATGTAATAAATGATTTTCTAATTTTTTTCGCTCAGAAAAATCTGTAAATGCAATTTGCACTGTGTCCCAATTATTATGTGAATTTGGAAAGATCACCAATTGTTCACGTATATTGAGAATATCTCCATGAACAGTTTGATACTCACATTCTCTACTTTGTTGGTGTTCGTCATTCCATAAAGCTAATAATTGGGCATGGAAATTTTGCTGACTAGATTCCCGAAGAATTTGCCATAAATTGTCAAAGAACAATTGTCTATTACCAGCTTTAAAAAGGTCGAGTAAAGCTTGGTTAACGCCGATATTCTTTACACTTTCAAAGCATTTTTTGACAAACTCCGGATGTTTTGTCATGTGGCGGATGAGATCATTTACGCCTTGTTGTCTTAGTTGGTCAAATATTACTTTGATCTGGCTATAGTCTCTTACCCACAATGCAGTAGGGGAATGTAAAAATAAAGTTTCAGCAAATCGTCGCGCATTTTGGTAATCAGAAATATTTTCAGTTGTTAGTAACAAACGCTCCCAGCTGTCTTCATAGCCAGGCATAAAACTGGCTTTAAGTTGAATATCAATTTGTTTGCCTTTACAGGTATAGTTTACAGATGGACAAATGTATTGTGTTTTCTTATTCCATAAAGAAACAAAAAAATTGACCTTTTCTATACTGATTTTTTCTGAGTGTAAGTTTGCAAAGCTATGTAAGATTTCATTGAGATTGGATGCTTCATACATATCTAAAGTGCTTTGATTCACACGAATAGTGCGAATCATTACTAAGCAAGGTTGTAAGCGTTCAGGATCTTCTAGAAGGTATTGTTCTAGGTCTTCAACACCATCGTCTAGCCATTGCTGGAAAGTTTTTTTGACCGCACTAAAGTCTTGGATCCACATTGCCATGGGAGATAAGTTGAAAATAGATAGATCGACTTCCCCCATAATGATTCCTTGTTTTTATAAATGTTGTAAAAATTTTAAAACAAAACCTTAGTATAATATAGCTCATTTTTTAGCTTTATTTGCGGCTTTAGGTGGAGAAATTTCTTTTTGAGCATTCCACGCTTCTATAAAATCATGCTCGTTAATATTATACAACTCTAAAATTGCTAAAATTACCCCGCCAAGTGTTTTTGTTTCATCATGCTGAATATCAGCATCAATCACTTGCTTGCTCTTAAGCGTATTTAGAATATCACTGATTTCAAAGCTACGATCTCGCCCATTACTATCAGTAGGATACATTGGTGTATTAATCACGATTTGGGCTAAACTCTTTTCAGCTTCAGTTAAATCTAAATCTTGAACTTTTTGTTCTAAATTTGCGCTGAAAATAACATCTGCTGTGAGAAAACCGTGTAGCAATTTTTGTGTCAGTTTAGGCAGCGTTTTTTCTACAAATGGACGGAATGAAACAGGGAAAATAACATTGCGTGAAATGCCTTTAAACATTGGTGCAATTTCTTCGACTTTATAACCTGCGACACCACAACCCACTGAGGTAATGAAGTACTTCATTTTAAGGTGATTTTTAGTATAAATTTTAAAATCATCAATATAATGTTGGATTTGAGAAAGTGGCATTTGTTGTAAATGCTCATTCATGGTTGGAATCGCAAAACTTTGCCCCGCCCAGCCACGACCAACTCCTTTCGTTGCACCGAAGTATAATAATGCTGTTTTTGCAGCACCACCTTGATGAGTGCCCGCCATATTACTGCCAAAGACAAAAATTGTGTCTTCAGGTAACTCTTTGATTATGCTTTCATCATGGTAGTGATAAGTCATGTTTTTTCATCTTGTAATCGGCTTGTTTCCATGTTGCTATTGAAACCCAAAAGGGTCAAGGGTATTTGTTGAATATTGTGTAAAAAGCCCCATTTAAAATGAGATGAAACCGTTGTTTCAATCGCTTTCTGTTAAACTAGAAGCTGTGTCTTTCAAATTGGTCAAAGAGTGAATTATTGTGAGTGAAAATCAACCTTTTGAACTTGTGACAAATTATCAACCTGCAGGGGATCAACCGCAGGCGATTGCCAAATTGGTCGATGGGGTGAATAAGGGCTTTCACGATCAACTCTTATTAGGTGTAACGGGTTCAGGTAAAACCTATACCATGGCAAATGTCATTGCACAAACGCAACGACCAACCATTATCATGGCGCATAATAAAACCTTAGCGGCACAACTTTATGGCGAGTTTAAAGCATTTTTCCCCAATAATGCGGTTGAATATTTCGTCAGTTATTATGACTACTATCAACCTGAAGCTTATGTACCATCTTCGGACACATTTATCGAGAAAGACTCCGCGATTAATGACCATATTGACCAAATGCGCCTTTCTGCGACACGGGCATTATTAGAACGCCGTGATGCGATTATTGTGGCTTCTGTATCTGCCATTTATGGTTTGGGTGATCCAAATGCCTATATGAGTATGTTGTTGCATATCGTGCAAGGTGACCGAATTAGTCGTGATGACATCATTCGACGCTTAGTTGAAATGCAATATACGCGGAATGAATTAGAATTCTTACGTGGTACTTATCGTATTCGTGGGGAAATTATTGATATTTTCCCTGCGGAATCTGATCAGCATGCAGTGCGTGTAGAGTTATTTGATGATGAAGTGGATTCGATTCGTTGGTTTGATCCAATTACTGGAAAATTGGTACGCAAAGCACCGCGTGTGACGATTTATCCAAAAAGTCACTATGTCACACCGAAAGATAATTTAGAACGTGCGATTGGTACGATCAAAGAAGAACTCAAAGAGCGTCAAGTTTATTTTAAAGAACATGACAAACTGATTGAATTACAGCGGATTGAGCAACGTACCCGTTATGATTTAGAAATGATGCAACAATTGGGCTATACCAACGGTATCGAAAACTATTCTCGTCATTTATCTGGACGACCAGCAGGTGAAGCACCGCCGACTTTGTTCGATTATATCCCAGACGATGCTTTGTTGATTATCGACGAATCTCACGTGACTGTTCCACAAATTGGTGCAATGTATAAAGGTGACCGTTCACGTAAGGAAAACTTAGTCAATTATGGTTTTCGTTTACCGAGTGCTTTAGACAATCGTCCGATGAAATTTGAAGAATGGGAACGTATTGTTCCTGCAACGATTTATGTCAGTGCAACGCCTGCAAAATACGAACTAGAAAAATCTGAACAAGTGGCAGAGCAGGTAGTACGACCTACAGGATTGGTCGATCCTACCATTGAAATACGTCCAGTATTGACCCAAGTCGATGATGTTTTATCTGAAATTAATATTCGTAAAGAATTGGATGAGCGCGTACTTGTCACAACTTTGACTAAGCGTATGGCTGAAGATTTAACTTCTTATTTAAAAGAATATGGGGTTAAAGTTGCTTATTTGCACTCTGATATTGATACTGTAGAACGTGTGAAAATTATTCATGAACTTCGTACAGGTGTGCATGATGTCTTGGTTGGAATCAACTTATTACGTGAAGGTTTGGACATGCCAGAAGTGTCTTTGGTTGCTATCCTCGATGCAGATAAAGAAGGTTTTTTACGTTCTGAACGCTCTTTAATTCAAACCATTGGTCGTGCTGCTCGTCATGTGAAAGGTAAAGCAATTTTATATGCGGATCGTATAACGGATTCGATGCAAAAAGCGATCGATGAAACTGATCGCCGTAGAACCAAACAGATTCAATTCAATGAAGAACATGGCATTACACCACGTAGTGCAGTACGCCAAGTGATCAAAGAGATTGATACAGGTGAAGTGCTAAAAGATGAAGAAATTGAAGCGGGGATTGCAGAGCAGCATCAAGCATTGACTGCTGATGAACAACATTTATTGTCTGATCCTAAATTATTTATCAAGCACATTACCAAGCTGGAAAAAGAGATGTTAAAAGCGTCGAAAGAATTGCAGTTTGAACAAGCCGCGCGATTACGGGATGAAATTGTGCGTCTGAAAGCCAGATTATTGCAGTAATAATTTGGGTGAATAAAACTTAAGGCTGTCGTATTTTGTATCGTGGAGGATACATAATGCTACAGTCGTTTGTTTAATTTATGATTATTTTATTATAAATATTAGAAAGTCGTTTTGAGGGGATAAGGTGCAATTATTTAAAACATTACCCAATATTGATAATATGAAGAAAGTAATAATAATTGGCGGAATTTTTTTTGTGGCTGGAATTTTTCCTAAAGCTTATGCCGAAAATACAACTTTAGCTGCTGTTCCGAAATTAGAGTTAAGCCAATACCTTGGATTATGGTATGAAGTTGCACGAAAACCGATGTATTTTCAAAAAGAATGTAAATCTGATGTAACAGCACGCTATACGGTAAATGAGTATGGAAATGTTGCGGTAGATAACCGTTGTATGACCCATGATGGAAAAGAACTACGCTCATTAGGTGAGGCTTTTATTAGCAATGAGCCATTTAATTCGAAATTTAAAGTCAGTTTTATTCCTGAAGCGATTCGTTGGTTGCCCGTTGCTCGTGGTGATTATTGGGTGCTCAAAATAGATCCACAATATCAGATGGCTTTGGTTGGAGAGCCAAAACGTAAGTATTTATGGTTACTATCTCGAAATCCTCACCCAGATGAAGCACAGGTGACAGAGTTTTTGCGCTATGCGCAAAGTGTAGGATTTAGTGTTAAAGATTTGATTAGAACAAAGCAAAATGTGACTGAGTAATTTTTAGTGATTTAGAGATTGAATGTGTATTTTATCAATAGACTGAAGCCTTTTCTTTCATATATAGCATAGCTAATTTATGGAGTGTTTTTTGCTTTAAATTTTTTTATATCATGGCTTCTCGATTCGTAAATTTTGTTATTTTATACCTCATTTGGGGTATAGAAATATTCTTTGAAAAAACATAATTTAATAGAACAATAAACGAAAAATTGTTGGGGAATAATATGAAAAAAATTATTTTGGGAATTGCTATAGCTAGTTCACTACTACTCAGTGCATGTGGAGGCGATAGTGATGATACTACTTCAGGCACAGGCACAGGCACAGGCACAGGCACAGGCACAGGCACAGGCACAGGCACAGGCACAGGCACAGGCACAGGCACAGGCACAACAAACAGTTTTGAAAGTTTAGATTTAGTGCATACAATGACAAGTATTGCGTTTGGAGAGGCTACTGGTTCTGGTGTAGCTGATGCATTAGTTTACGGTTCAGATGAAGCAAAGACAGGAGCTAAATGTAAGTCAGGTTCTTATACTATTTCAAACAATGTAATTACATTTAAAGATTGTGTAGGATTATTTGATGAAGACGGAGCAGCTTCTGGTGTTATCGATGTCACGGATGATAATGTAGAAGCGAAAGATTTAGTCATTAAATATTCTAATGGTGAAAGTGACAAAGTAAATGGTAAATTGGTGATCAGCGAGTCAGCAACTGTGGTAACATTCACTTCAACTGGGTTAAGCGTAGTGACTCAGGAGCTATCTTCGAGTAATAAATTAATCCCTGTAAATTATAATCTAACAGACTATAAATTTGTCTGGTCACCACAAGATGCAACGACTGCCAAACTTCAAGTCAGTGGTAAACTCTCTTCAACAGGTAATGAAGGTGGTGATTACAAAGTTGCATTTGATAGTATGGCAACCCCATTCTTTGCTAAAATGGATGAGGAAGAAGAGTTATTGAATTATCCATATTCTGGAACATTAAATATTAATGATTTGAACAATAACACAAATTCTATTGTACTCTCAGCCATTAACGATCAAACAGCCCAGTATAAAGCAATAAGTGCTGGCAAAGTGTTATTTGATAAAGTAGCAAATTGGTTAGAAATAGATGATTATTAAAATAATCATTCACTAAGTAAGTTATATAGACCGCATTATGAAAATAGTGTGGTCTTTTTTATGAAGTGCAAATTCAACTGAATGCCAGTGCTAACTCATCAGCAGAGTAAGTGCTATTCGTGGAAATAGCACTCGGCACTGATTCGAAATTATGGACGAATAATCATACAGGTGGCAGTTGCATGTGCATAAAGTTTTCCATCTTCATCAAGCAATTTACCTTCTGAAATTGCAAGATTTTTACTCAGATTAATTACTGAACCAATTGCCAGTAATTCTTTGTCTTTAGGCACAGGGCGACACATTTTTACATTCAAATCGATGGTGCCATAACCAACACCTGCTTCAAGTGTGGTATGTACAGCGCAGCCCGTTGCAGAATCAAGCGCTGTCGCAGCGAAACCACCATGCACACCACCCAAAGGATTCAAATGACGGCTATCTGCTTTGACTTTAAAGCTAGCGTGACCATGAGATATCTCATCTAAATCCATAGGAATGGTTTCAGAGATGGAAGCTCTAGGGATCTGCCCATCTACCATTGCTTGTAAAAACTCGAGTCCAGTCATTTCTCTAGGGTGTTTCATACTTTTATCCTTAGGTTTTTAAGTTCTAATTTAATTGAAGTTCTAAAAAGGAACTTAATCGATAAAATAAAGGCTTTGAATAGATAGTGTCAAATTTTTTAACGAATTTTGAATTGTATAGTCAATTATTTTGTCTAAGAAAAATTTAATGATCAATGTTGTAGAATTTTTCTATATGATCTGATTTATGAATGATTTTTAAAGCTATTTTTTCACCCGTTGCCCATGTTGCTATAGACTTTTTTAAGTCTACATCAATAATATCGAGCTCTTTACATAGCGTACGATGGCTTTCAATTACAATGAATTGAGGTGATTGCGTTTTTAAACATTTAGCGATATACCGTTGAATATCTTGAAGTTTATAAACATCAATAATTTTATAACGCATATTTATCCATATATTATATTTAAGTTGTTGTATTTAATAATTTAAAACTAATTATTTTAAATTACAATTAGAAATTCATGATTTAATTAAGCTTGATTAAAAAATGTATGATTTAACTAGAATTAGATATAACACACATAGTATTTTATATAAATAAATTGATAAGGATGAAGTTATGAAAGGACAGTGTGTTTGTGGTGCAACCACTTTCTCAGTAATGCTAAAAAATCATGACGTACATGTGTGCCATTGTTCAATTTGTCGTCGACAAACCAGTGGTGTGATTATGACGATTGATACAGAGCAAGGTAGTTTGGTCTTTGATCAGCAAGCGCATTTAACGGTCTATAACTCTTCTGAATGGGGGGAACGTGGCTTTTGTAATGTTTGTGGAACAAATCTTTTTTGGCGAACTAAAGACCAAAGCTATTGCAATATTAATGCTTTTGCTTTGAATGATTCACCTGAAGACTTAAAGCTTAATCTAGAGATTTATATCGACAATAAACCGCAATTTTACAGTTTCGACAATGAAACCAAGAAAATGACGGAAGCTGATGTGATCGCCTTATTTAATCCTACAGAATAAGGGCTTAATTTAGCTCAAGGATGATTATTTATAGTTGTTTTATATTTAAGCATTACGCTATCGCATTGTTAAATGTGTAGGTGAACGCAATGAAGTTAATGCTATATCAGAGATGTTGATAGTTTTAATAAAAAATTACTTATAGCTTAATAAGTAATTTTTTTATATACATAGGTCTACATTGTTGAAAATGGATGCTCAACTATGCTGTTACGCTTGTGTATTGCCATGTTGGCTTTTGCTGCAAATTCAGTCCTATGCCGTCTCGCTTTAGTCAATACTTCAATTGATCCTGTGTCATTTAGTGTGGTTCGGGTAACGAGTGGTGCAGTCACGTTATTGTTTTTATTTCTGCTTTCTAAAGAAAGAGTTCCTTTGAAATGGAACATTAAGCAAGCATTTTTCCTTGCTGTTTATGTACTCGCATTTTCATTGGCATATATACATATCGAAGCGGGTACAGGCGCATTACTTTTATTTGGTATCGTACAACTGAGTATGGTGTTATACGGCGTTTTTCATGGCGAAAGGCTTAATTTTAAACGCCTCTTGGGGCTGATTCTTGCTTTGGCTGGGATTGTGATTTTACTATTACCAAATTCAAAAGCACCACCTTTTAATTCTGCATTGTTGATGATTGTTTCTGGCATTGCTTGGGCTTGCTATAGCATCAGTGGAAAACAGATTACCAACCCTTTGGCGAGTACCTTTACAAACTTTGTACTTGCAGTACCGATCGTAATTGTGATGGGGTTGTTTTTTATTGAAAATATCAACCTAGATATACATGGTGTCATGTTTGCAATGCTTTCTGGTGGCTTGGCATCAAGTGGAGCGTATGTTCTGTGGTATGCGATTGTCCGTAAAATTGACAGTATTACAGCAAGTACCGTGCAACTCAGTGTTCCGTGTTTGGCAATTTTAGGCGGTTCATTATTTGTCGGGGAAAGTATAAGTCTGCGGATGATTGTTTCAACACTCATCGTATTGGCAGGCATTTTCTTGGTGATCAATGCTACGCCCAAAAAAGCATAGCCTATTAAAATATAAGCACGTCATTTGATGGTTTAAGATTTATAAAAATGCCAGCTGTGATTAAGCTGGCATTTTTGACTCAACTAGAATTTAAGGCTTGTATAAACCGTGTTCCGTTAAATGTAATCTTAAAATACGGCGAAGTTCGAGTACGGCTTCAGGTGTTTCTTGAATGGAATGTCCACCTTTCAGTACTTTTTCAGAAATAGCGCCATCTAAATGTGAGCTGGTATATGGCACGATGCCGTCCGTCATGACATTTGGATCAGAGCTATCTGTAACATTCCCCATAATTGAATGATAAATCATGCCTTTTTTAGGCATTACATCTTTGGTTAATAGGGTAAATTTAGAATTATGGCTCAGATCACTTGGTCCATTTTGAATCAAACCATGCCCAACATCTTTTAAGAAGTTTTTCGCATTCAAATCACGGTCATCTATCGAATCTGCTAAAGCTCCTAAGAACGCACCTGGAAGCTTAATAATCCGACGAGCAGCTAGGGTAAACCAACGATCCGCAAATGCTGTACCACGATGTGGTGCTGAAATAAAAATAGCACGGTCAAAGTTTGGTACAGGTTTCATCTGTAAACGTGCTTGGAAAATATGATCATTTTTAAACTTATCGTATTTCCGATTATTTAACATCTTTAATGCAGGTTGAGTTAAATCAGAATCGCTGACCAATAGCCGTGCAATAATTCCACCCATACTATGTCCAATCAAAACAGAGTCTTTTGCAGAAGAGGAATTTGGATCAATAGTTTTAAAAGTTTGATTGATAATGGCATTAATTTGGAAACGGCTTTCTAAAATCGGCATATTGGTTGAATAGAATACTTGCCAAACTTGATAGTTTTCGCGCAGTACATTATCGCCCATAATATCATTGGTTAAACGAATCCACGCTTCAGGGCTACTCGCCAAACCATGAACCAATACAATCACTTTTTTATTTGGGTTATAAGGTTCAAGCATGTATAAATGTGGCATGGTTAAACGCTGATCGCGGTCGATTAAGCTGAGATAAGCTGCGATCCCTAGATTATTTTCAGCCAACCACAAACCGTAGGGGGCAGAGAAATTAGCAGCAAGAGGATATTCTTTACCACCCACTTTGACTTTTTCAATGCTATACGGGTCATAAACTTTCAACTGAAAATTTGGGTCATGCAAGATGCTTTGTATACTTTCAGAGGATTGCGGTTGAGCTGCAATGCTGACAGATAAATAGCGTGGTTGGTGGATATTTGGATTCACACCACCTTTATAAGCATAATGTTCAGGATCAACAATATATTTATTTTCTTCGGATTTTTTAGTTTCAGGTAGAATGGCGACAAACTCAGCACCGAAACCATCTCGACGGTTGATGGAACGTAAACCTGAAAAGTTGAGATTATAACTTGAGAGTAAATTTTCAATATCTAACTGAGCTAGTTGCGGATAACCATCAAAGTTGATGCTATAGCGACTTTCACCAATTTGAATCTGTTTCGAAACTTTTTGATTTTTATGGCGTAATGAATAGGTGGTAATCATTTTTGCCAAAGACTGATTGTAAAAATCTCGGATTTGAACTTGTCTATTATTGAAAATACGATCTTGTGGTTGACGTTCAGTATTAAATAAATAGGCATAACTATAACGGATACTTTTGTCTAGCATCGCCATTTGTTGATCTAAACATTGATCGTAATTTTGCTGATTAATTTTTTGTTTTTCTTCAGACTGATGCTTTGCAAATAGACTAATTTTACAGTTGGATGAGTCACCTAATGAAATCGCTTTGGTTAAATAGATTTCACTAATTGTAGAAAGGAGTTGCTCATCCTGAATTTGCGGGATTTTTTCTAAATCAGCAACACATTTTTCGGGTTCTTCAGCACAAGACTTGGCTTCACGTCCTGTCATTGAAAGGACATTTAAACTGGCTTCACTCATTTTAGAACGCGTTAAAATACTGTCACGTTCATTGGCTATGGTGACATTCACTTTTTGGTTTTTTACGCTAACGACCTGACAGCCTGAAAAAAACAGGGGACTGAAGGCTAAAGCATAGAGCAAAATATTTTTTTTAGAGTTTTGCATAATCATTAACTGGTTCAAGCTATTTCTGAATAATACGACAATTTTGTTTTAATTCAATTTGAAATCAAAAAAAATAGACTGAATGATCAGTCTATTTTTTAAATTCTAAATTGCCATTTTAACTTATTACTTCGCGAGAGCTGGATTCTTCAGTGTTTGCCATACATTATAGCGTCCTTGTTTTTCAACTTCAGGAATCAAGCGATCGACAACAGAAGCTTCTTCTGGGTATTTTACTTTATAATTTTTTAGCATTTGCACTGCATTTTTCTTCTGTTCCATACCTAAATAATTATTCACAGAAGATAAATAAGCTTCTTGGACACCCGCTTTCATTGCTTTATCTAAATATGGTAGTGCTTCTTTTTGACCACCACCTTCAGATAAAGAGAAGCCAAACCATAAGTTAGCTTCTGGATCTTCTTTATTGATTTTGAGAATACGTTGTGCGTAATCAAGAGATTTGGTGGTATATGATGAACCCAAATCCAAGTTACGACCTAGAATACTCGCTTTAAATGCACGAATAAGAACATCAAATGATGCATTTGGTGCAGCTGCTAATTGGTCAAGCTGTGTAGATACTTCTTTTAATTTTGATACAAAACCACTTTTTTCTTTGCGATCAGAAAATTGGGGTGGGTAATGGCGCGCTTTACCTTCCACCATTTGTAAGAAGTCATCAATTGCAGTGATGTCGATTTCATTTTCACCTGCAAGCACAGCATACTTCATGGTGCGCTGAGTATTATTTACAGTTGGAATGATCAGTTTGTTGGTATCTAAAATAAGCTTTTTAGTTGGGTTAGCAGGGTCAGTTACTTCAAGTTTGTTTACAGGGGCTGCTGCTGCTTTTTTTAACTCTAATTCAAAAACCGGTGGTTTAGTATAATCAAACGGATTAAGCGCATAAAATGGAGGTGAAATCTCTGGTTCAGTGTAGATAAAAGGCTCATTCGCAGCAATTTTATTTTCATGCTTAGTTGGTGTTGTTGAACAAGCTGTAAGTACTGAAGTTGCCAGTAATGCGTATGCCAAAGGCTTAATCGTCATGAGGATCTTCCATTAATTTATATTAAAAAATTTACATGTGCATCAGTCTATGAAAACGGACTAGAACATGCAACTTTAAAAGCATTATGTTATTAAAAATAATACATAAAGATTGAAAATTGATAACTCAGATTTGAAAAAATACTCAGATTTTTATTGTTTTTTATTTTGATCAGAAAAATAATTATATGTTGAAAAGTATGAAGTTATTTAGCAATAACTTCATACCATAAAAACTGTGCTTTTAGGTCTTAGATTGTTGCTTTTGCGCTTCACATTCACGACGAACATCATCAATGATTTTGATTTCTTCATCACTTAATGGTTGTTCTAAGTTTTGTTGCACATTAAAGTTTGGATCAAGCTGTGATAAACGGTGACATAAATCATTCATGCGCTTTTCATTTTGTTCTAGACGATTAAGTAGGACACGCATGCCTTCGAGCATTGGATCAGTTTGTTCTTGCGTTGCAGCATAAGCCTGAAATTCAGGATTTGGATTTAAACTGTCAATCGCTTTTTCTGGACACGGTGCTTCTTGTACAGCACTTGGCTTGCTATCTTTATCTTTAATGATAAAGCGGGCAGGGTTACCAACAGCTGTTGCACCTTCTGGGACAGCTTTGGTCACGACCGCATTTGAACCGACTTTGGCATTTTTACCCACGATAAAAGGACCAAGAATCTTTGCACCCGCGCCAACCACGACACCATCAGCCAATGTTGGATGTCGCTTTCCGGTATTCCACGTTGTGCCACCTAAAGTCACACCATGGTATAAGGTCACATCATCGCCAATTTCGGCGGTTTCACCAATCACAACGCCCATGCCATGGTCGATAAAAAAACGTTTACCGATTTTCGCACCAGGATGGATTTCAATACCCGTAGTAAAACGACTGAAAGAAGACAAGATTCGTGCTGAAGTTTTACAATCCTTTACCCATAGTTCGTGTGCGACTCTATGCATCATCAGTGCATGAATGCCAGGATAGGTGGTCAGTACTTCAAAGGTATTGCGCGCAGCAGGATCACGCGCAAATACAGCTTGGATGTCTTCTTTAAGCTGTTTTAGCATTAGTTTTGATCCTCAGTTTTTGACTTTTTCCATGTACCATTATTCAAGGCTTGTACTCGGCTAAACACGCCTCTTAATAAATGATATTCCATCTTATCTAATTGTATACGTCCAAAAAGTCGACGCAAGCGTAAAGGCAATAATCTTGGATTTTTTGGATCCATAAATTCGATTTCAGCCAACATTTTTTCAAAATGTGGATAAAATTGCTCCATTTGCTCATGGGTCACCAAAGGCTCGTCCCAATGCATATCATCAGCATCAGTCACATGCATCACAGCTTCGGTATCGACTTGTTTATCTGCTAATTCTAGTGTTGCCATACGCATTTCATAGCAAATGACTTGAATTGCCTGTGCAACATTCAAAACGCCATAATCGCTATTGACAGGAATGGTGACATGATAATTTGCCAATGCCAGTTCTTCATTGGTCAGTCCACGGTCTTCACGTCCAAAGACAATCGCAGTTTCCTGTTGTTCTTGAATCACGGCTTGCATCGTTTTTTGTGCAGCAGGGCGTGCTTCAAGCAATGGCCAAGGAATAGTACGACTACGCGCACTCGTACCAAAAACAAGGTGACAATCTTTAATCGCATCTTCTAAAGTTTCGACAATTTCGATCTGTTCAATCAAATCAGAAGCGCCTGCAGAAAGTGCATCAATATCAGGGTGCGGATAAGTTTTAGGTGAAACTAAGACCAGTTTAGATAGTCCCATTGTTTTCATCGCACGCAAAGCACTACCAATATTGGCTGGCAGAGTAGTATTGACCATGACGATACGTACATGACTTAAATGCTGTGAAATCACAGCATTGTCGAAGATATCCATGAATATTCCAACATATAAAAATTAAAAAATTAGGGAGAACAATTTAGGAAAATTGACCTGCATCAGCCATATATTCATCCATGGCATCATCCATACTCATGTTCTCAGGTGGCGGAGCAACTTGAGTTGTTTGAGCGAGTTCACGATGATCTACGGCTTTGGCTGCTTTAGATTTGACATGGTACTCAAGATGAATAGATTCTTTGCCAAAATAATCACGTAATTTTGACAGTAAATCATCCAAAGGCGCGACTTTCCATTGTTGTCCTAAATGCAAATCAGCAGTTGCGTAGTCATAGTCCATCTGGATTTGCATCGGAATGTGCTGACACATATCGACATTACAGAAAGGTAATAGAATCTTTTGCAGATCAGAAACTAAAGTTTTACTAATAACTTCAGGTTGAAGTTTAAGTTCGATGTGATTGACACGTTTTTGACGGATTTCATTTAAGGTGAATGCTTTGGTTAAGCGTCCCATTGGGCGATCAAAACCTTCACGTTCATAAATTTCACCTTCGATGACCACCACTTTTTCATTTTGAATAATATCTTTGAAGCGTTGGAAACGTTCGTGATTCGCTGAGACTTCGATACGCGCAGTACCATCATCTAGGGTGATCATCATACGGTTCGGGAAGTTGGCTACATCGACCACTAAACCTGCAAAAACAGTCGTTACACCACGGCGTGTAGGCGTGAGTTCATTGATTTTATGTGGAATAAATGCTTTTAATTCTGCACGATAAACATCAATCGGGTGACCTGTTAAATATAAACCTAAGGTATCTTTTTCACCTTTGAGGCGAACTTCATCTGACCATGGTTTTACAGGTTTTGCTGGTTTACGTTGAACTTCTTCAACTTCACCAAATAAATCCATGATGCCTGTTTCACGGTTTGAACGTGCTTGCTCCGCCGCTTGTACAGCTTCTGGTAATTGCGCCATTAAGCTTGAACGTTCAATACCTAAACAGTCTAAAGCACCTGCACGAATCAAAGCCTCTAAAGTTCGTTTATTAATTTTCTTCAAATCTACACGATGGCAGAAATCAAAGAGGTCTTTAAATTCTCCATCTTGTTCACGTGAATCAATCACCGACTGCATTGCAGCTTCACCGACACCTTTGATCGCACCTAAACCATAGATAATGGTTTCTGCATCACTGGCATGGAACTGATAGAACGACATATTCACAGAAGGCGGTAAAACTTTTAAATTGTTGATCCGACAGTCGTCGATCAAGAAGACAATATTGTCTGTATTCTGCATTTCCGAAGACATGACCGCAGCCATAAATTCAGAAGGGTAGTGCGCTTTCAGCCAAGCGGTTTGATAGGCAACGAGGGCATACGCGGCAGCATGTGATTTGTTAAAACCATAGCCTGCGAATTTTTCCATATAGTCAAAGATATGGTTGGCTGTGCCTTCATCAATATCTTTTTTCGCAGCACCTTCAATAAAGGTGGCACGCTGTTTGACCATTTCCTCGACTTTCTTTTTACCCATGGCACGACGCAGTAAATCTGCACCACCGAGGGTATAGCCCGCACAGAACTGTGCCGCTTGCATCACCTGTTCTTGGTACACCATGATGCCGTATGTTGGTTCAAGTACACTTTCAAGTAATGGATGTAGATATTCAAACTCACCACCATGCATACGATGGATAAAGTCAGGAATAAGATCCATTGGACCAGGACGGTATAAAGATACGAAGGCGATAATTTCTTCAAATTTACTTGGGCGTGCTTCTTTGAGCATTTTTTTCATGCCCACGGATTCAAACTGGAATACCGCAGTAGTATTTGCATCAGCAAATACAGCATAAGATTCAGGGTCATCTAATGGAATATGCGCAATATCAAGCGGTGTTTCAGATTTGACACGCTTATTAATATTTTGAACAGCATCTTCAATTACAGTTAAGTTACGTAGACCCAAGAAGTCGAATTTAACTAAACCAGCAGCTTCAACGTCATCTTTATCGAATTGAGCAACACGACCTGTACCATCGGCTTCACATAATACAGCGGAATAATCGGTAATCTTCGTAGGGGCAATAACCACACCGCCCGCATGTTTACCTGTGTTACGAGTAATCCCTTCTAGTTTAAGCGCCATTTCCCAAATTTCGGCTGCATCATCGTTATCTGGGTTGGATGGATTGGTGACGATGTCTTTGAGTTGTGGTTCAGCTTCCAATGATTCTTCCAAACTTAAACCTAAAGGTTTGGTTGGAATCATTTTTGAAATACGGTCTGCCAAACCATAGGATTTACCCAATACGCGGGCAACATCTCGAATTGCACCTTTAGCTGCCATCGTACCAAATGTTGCAATCTGCGAAACGGCATCACGTCCATAGTGACGTGCTACATAGTCGATGACTTTATCACGACCTGCGATACAGAAATCGACGTCAAAGTCGGGCATGGATACACGTTCTGGGTTTAAGAAACGTTCGAACAGGAGGTCATAACGTAGCGGGTCTAAATCGGTAATTTTTAAACTATATGCAACGAGTGAGCCTGCACCAGAACCACGACCAGGTCCAACTGGAACGCCATTGTTTTTCGACCATCCAATAAAGTCCATTACGATCAGGAAGTAGCCAGGGAAATCCATTTTATTGATGATGCCAAGCTCATAGGCAAGACGTTCATCATAAGGTTTACGAATTTCAGCCCAGTCTTCATCACGTTTTTCTACAGGGTAGAGTACATCCAGGCGTTCTTCTAAACCGACCTCGGACAAGTGCTCGAAGTAGGAGTGAATGGTGTGACCTTCAGGAATAGGATAGTCGGGAAGATCATGGAAACCTAAACGTAATGACACGGTACAACGTTTCGCGATCTGTAACGTGTTTTCAATCGCACTTGGTATATCCGCAAATAATTCAATCATTTCAGCGGAGGTTTTGAAGTATTGTTCAGGGCTATAATTTTTTGGACGTTTATCGTCACCCAGTACATAACCATCTGCGATACAAACGCGTGCTTCGTGTGCTTCAAAATCTTCCGCGGTGATGAAGTGCACATCATTGTGTGCAACCACACCGATGCCATATTTAGAAGCCAATTTAACCGCTTCGATATTAAAACTTTCTTCTTGTGGGCGTCCTGTACGTGTTAATGCTAAATAGACCCGATTACCAAATTTTTCGATCCATTCTTCAAGTAGTGGTTCTGCTTTTTCAGGATAGGCTGAAAGTAGCATTTCACCGACATCACTATGTAAACCAAGCAGGACAATAATGTCTTGTGATTGTTCTAGTACCCAATCTTTTTGGATGCAAGGAATTGAGAGTTGTTGCCCTTCAATAAAACCACGTGAGACGATTTCAGTCAGTCCACGCCAGCCTTTATTGGTCATTGCGAGTAAAGTCGCTTTGTGATTGGCATCGTTTAAGCGAATAACACTACCAAAAATAGGTTTGATGCCTTTGCCCATTGCTTTGTTATAGAATTTGACTGCGGCATGTAGGTTGGATAGGTCTGTGATCGCTAATGCAGGCATTTCGTCTGATGCAGCAGCTTTTATCAGATCAGGTATACGTACGATCGATTCTGTAATCGAAAATTCGGTATGAATACCAAGATGAACAAACTGCATAGACCAATCCTATTTAAAACTGTTGAGCATTTTACCACGCTTGAACTATGATGTGCGTAATTTAGTATTTGAAATTAATTATTCAATGTATTGAATTTTAATGAAATAAATTTATTATTCATGATGTTTGTTTTAATTGAATCTAAATAAACCAGTTGTTATTGCAATGAATATTAGAATAACAACTGGTGAGGCAGTATTAAAATTAAAGTGCTTTTAAACGTTCTGAACCAATCCAATGTTTTGAAAATTGATAAGCAGCACGTCCTGAACGTTGTCCACGTGCTTGACACCATCTTAAAGCTTCGGCACGAACTTCGTCTGTAAATGAAATATTTTCTTTCGCCAAATAATGTTCCACAATTTCAAGATAAAGTTGCTGATCCATTGGATAGAACGACAGCCATAGACCAAAACGATCAGACAAAGAAATTTTTTCTTCAATCGCTTCTTGCGGGTGAAGTTCTTTATATTGCGGCACATCGACCTTGGTTACTGGGGTATTTTCGTGCATAAATTCAGGCAATAAATGACGGCGGTTACTGGTCGCATAAATCACAAAGTTGCTTGAACCTGATTGGAGTGAACCATCTAAAACACTTTTTAAACTACGATAATTTTCATCTTCTGCGTTAAACGCTAAATCATCACAATAGACAATAAACTTTTCAGGGCGATCTTTGATGATTTTTTGAATTTCAGGTAATTCTGATAAATCATCACGTTCAATTTCAATTAAACGTAAACCTTGATCTGCATACTTAGTCAATAGTGAACGAACAATGGAAGATTTACCCGTACCACGAGAACCTGTGAGTAAAATATCATTGGCAGGTAGACCATTTAAAAACTGTTCAGTATTTTGAATGATTTTAGCTGTTTGACGTTCAATTCCTTTGAGGTCTTCCAATAGAACCGCTTTAGGATTGTAAATCGCTTTGAGCTGTTTTTCATGCCATCTAAACGCGATTGCTTCAAAATCAGTGGGTTGTTTTGGTTCTGGTAAGACTTGCTGTAATTGGCTTAAAACAGTAGATAATTGTGCAATGATATTGTCAGGTAAATCGATAGTTGCCATGTCCGTTCGCTATATTTTGAAAATTACATTTGATGAGAGATTGCTCCAATATTAACACAGTATTTTTATTGATCTAATCTCAATAGGCGATAATTAAAAGGACGAGCAAGAATTAAATGACTGATGGTGATTGATTCTCTCGTGATTTTTAAGCATAGTTGAATGATGTGTGACTCATCCTCGGATTAAAATCAAAGGAATATTAGAAAATGTTATTAGAACTTACCCAAGATTTAAATCCACATCAGGCTTATCGTATAAAAAAACTAAAAAGAAATTTGGCACATGCTGAATGCTACGAGGAATGGAAGTCCATTGCTTTAAAGCTAGACTCTGAAACAGGTGCGCAAGAGTGGAAACTGGATAATAGCTCACCGTATTTTGATGCTGAGATTATTTCCCATCGTTTAAATTTATTACGTCGGTACCGTCAACAAGGTCGTACTCAAGATTTGATGTATATCCTACGTGAAGGATTTAGTCATGACGTTGCAAATATTGGGCATCCGATGTTGTTTGCACATGCCTATGTCGGTACCAAAAAACTGATTGAAGATTATATTGATGAAGTGAGCAAAAGCCTTGCTTTTATTGCTTCTGAAAGTTGCCAAGAATTGTGCTTAGACAGTAAGAAAAGCTTTTTTGAAAATTGTGAAAAAGCCTATGGTCAGCCTGCACTGATGTTTTCAGGTGGTGCAACCTTAGGCTTATTCCACAGTGGTGTGTGTAAGGCGCTGATGGAACAAGATTTAATGCCAAAAGTATTGTCTGGCTCAAGTGCGGGTGCAATCATGACAGCAATGTTAGGTGTCAATGAGCCGAGTGAAATTCCGAATCTTTTAACGGGTGATCAGTTCTATAGTGAAGCGTTTCATTTCCGTAGTGTAAAAGAATTACTCAAAGGTAATGGTGGTTTTGCGGATGTACGTTATCTCAAAAAATTTCTTGTTGAAAATTTGGGTGATGTGACTTTTGCCGAAGCTTTTGAAAAATCAGGTTTAGACATCAATGTAACCGTTGCACCGTATGATATTTCGCAAGAAGATGCGCGAATTATGAATAAATATACTTCACCTGATTTATTGGTGTGGAGTGCGGTCTTGGCATCTTGTGCAGTACCTATCTTATTTCCACCCGTGCGTTTGACCAGTAAGCGCTACGATGGATTACATACACCATATTTAGCCAATACGCGTTGGGTGGATGGCAGTGTGCGCAATGACTTCCCGCAAGAACGCATGTCACGTCTTTATAATTTGAATTACACCATTGCCAGTCAGGTAAATCCTCATATTGTGCCGTTTATGCAAGATGATGAGGATCGTTATCGTAAGGATTTATTGAGTTGGCCACAGCGTATTGTTCGTTCACAGGGCAAGATGGCAACGATGGGTGTTATGGACTTCGCGCGTGGGCGCATGGGGCGTGTACCTACGATTCGTCGTCTATTAGATCATGGCTATGGTGTTGTGGATCAGCGTTATTATGGTGATGTGAATATTATTGGTAATTATAGCTTGCGTCATTATAGTTATATGTTGCAAAACCCGCGTCCGCATTTATTTAAATTGTTGCAACGTGAGGGGGAGCGTGCAACTTGGCCGAAGATCTCCAATATTGAAACCCATGCACGTATTGGTAAAACCATTCAGCATTGTTTGGAAGTTTTGAATTTTCCAACTGAAAAGAAAACTTCCACAACACAATTATCAGAAGCATGAGTGAAATAGAGCTTCCTCAAGCGCTTAACTCATTACAAAGTCAAAAGTTTGGTCGCCGTGTTTATCAAATTCAACAGGGCGATCAAAGCTATTGGCTTAAGTTACAATTAAAACAATCGAATCAGGCGTATCAAGATAGTTTTTTACATGAGTTAGACATTTACCAACAATTAAATCGTTTTGAAAAAGTAGATCAAAGTTTTCTCTGCAACTTTTCTATTTTCAATCCCTATCAAAAATTCAATTTAAAAGAAGACGTATTTGATCAAGCCTTATGGATTGAAAACGTTCCTGCATTGTTCGCTACACATCCCAATCAACTTGAGCTAAGTGATATTTTTTCAACGTTAATGTTGAGCCTTGAAGTTTTAGAACAGTTGCATGATTTGGGTTATGTCCACGGTGATTTAAAAACTGAGCATTTTAGATGTTCGCATTTAAGACGTCCGCATCTAAGAGTAGCTTTAATTGATTATGAGCAATGTTTTCATGTTACGGATGTTGGAGTCATGCCGAATACAGCGACACCGCGTTATATGGCACCCGAATTGTTTCATGCAGCACCAAAGTCATTTGCAACAGATCTTTATGCTTTAGGAATAATTTGGTTGGAATGGCTGACTCAGCGCCGTTTAACTGCAAAAAGCTATCAAGATTGGGCAATTTTGCATTGCCAACAGCTTGAAGTGGACTTACCGAGTCGATTTAAAATATTTGAAGCGGTTTTAAAATCCATGCTAAAGAAAAAAGCAGGGCAACGTTGTACAAATATTTATCAAATAAAACAACAATTAAGCCAGATTGCTTAAACTAAAAGCACTATTCACTACTTTTGTTTTTTATTTAAACAAACGAGTGTCTTTTTATAAAAAAGGGCTTGTCATACCTAAGTGATCTCTATAATATACACAGCCATCGGGGACGTGGCGAAATTGGTAGACGCACTGGATTTAGGTTCCAGCGCCGCAAGGTGTGAGAGTTCGAGTCTCTCCGTCCCCACCAAGCAATTCATTTGGTGGTACGAAAGCCCGATGAAATGTTATAGAGGATTGGTGTAATGGTAGCATGACGGTCTCCAAAACCGTTCGTCAAGGTTCGAATCCTTGATCCTCTGCCACTTATTTTAAAGATTCCACTGATGTGGTTTTTTATTCGGGGACGTGGCGAAATTGGTAGACGCACTGGATTTAGGTTCCAGCGCCGCGAGGTGTGAGAGTTCGAGTCTCTCCGTCCCCACCATATTTGAAAAAGGCATGATGAAAATCATGCCTTTTTTATTGCCTAAAAATTAGAATTAAAAACATCAAAAATTATTATTTGCACGTACCCCTCGTTTGGGGAATATATTCTGTGGAAAAATAAGCATAGCCTATAAATCGAGTGTGAATGATTAAAAATAGAATAGGTAATTTTATGAATAAAATCTTAGTTGTGATTGGCTGTGTAGTCTCATTGAATTGTTTTGCAAATAATGATGCAGCGTTATTGCAACAGCAAATGAATGTTTTGAAAAATATGGGCGTAGATAATGCAGAATTGATGGATACTATGTCACGCATGCAAAAAGACTTTGCAGATGATGAGGAAAATGAGGGGAGTACTAAACAGCAAGCCAAGCCATCCCATTTTAAGACTTTGGGGCAATCAGATAAGGCGTCTTGTTCAACGGGTGAGGTACAGTTAGATACGATTTGCCAAGCTGCAATGTTGCGTTATCAGGCTTATCTTTCAGCGCTTGCAGCAAATGAATCTGAGAAGAATATAGAAACTTTATATTCGCAACATCAACAAGCGACAGAACATTATATTCAAGTATATCAAGCGCTGTCGCGTTAGTTAGCTTAGATAAATTTGGCTGAATTTAGATAAAATAAAAAGACCTCAGTGAATCACATGAGGTCTTTAACAGAGAGCTTCATTTTAAACATACGTTGATTATGTAAAATGGATCAACATTAGGCCTTTAAATGGTCTTCAAATTCTTCACCGAGTTGCATGGCTAAATTATTGCCTGATAAATCACACGTGACTAAACCATATTCTTTTTTAAAGCTGAAGGTAAATCCTTTATCATCAGCCAAAGTTTTTACAGAGTATCCCAGTTTTTCTAACCAGATACGGAAAGCGATCAAATTTTTTGCTTTAACAACCTTTTTCACAGAAGATCTCCTTAATTCCTGTCTATAAATTTAATAGGGATGACCACTAAATTTTTAAAGGGGGAAATTTGATGAAACTTATTTTTTATACCAATATTTGATCAGTTAGAGAAATGGGTCTTTTGTAGCAGAGCGTATTTTTTCTCTTTAAATGTGAAATGCAATTTAACAATTTTTAAAAATAAATAGGTAAAACAATGAATTATTATAATATTTTAAATCAATCTGTAATATTTTGATGCAAAAATAGGGAATAAAAAACCAAGACTGAATCAGTGAAAATATTTTTATAAATGTAAGAAATAATTTCAAAAATAATGATCTTCCAATTTATGCATTGGATAGGTGTAAATTTAGAAAGTTCAAGATATCTTTAAATAAAATCGACTGATCTTGCCCTAAGGTCATCAAGTGCCCAGAATGAGGATAAGCTTTGATCATTTTTTCGGAACTTGAGATTTGTTCAAAAATATAATGCGCAGACTGTTCATATAATGCTTCATCCAGTTTGCCAAAAAGAGTAGCTGTAGGCGCATGGATTTTATTTAAGTTTTGCATTGTTGAAACCACAAAGTTTTCAAACTGTTCGAGTTGTGGTTGAGCCTTGATATATAACTGGGCAATGTTCAAGACCTGCTGATCAGTTTCAAATTGTTGTAAGTATTCAGCGTATTTACTTAAGCGTTGAAATAAATCTTCGACAGAGCGAGTTTGTGGCGCTGACATACTGATACAAGCACTAATAGGAAAGCTTTCAGCGAGTTTTAGGGAAAGCAAAGCACCTAATGAAATGCCAATCACCGCAATTTCACGATAACCCTGCTCAATAAAAAAATTGTAAGCTTGGATGACTTCTTGCCACCAATCATTAGGATTAAATTTTAGAAACTCATCCATCATTAGCCCATGTCCTGCATAGCTAAAACTATAGCAAGTGTATTGATGTTGATTTAAAAATACAGCTAATGGTTTTACATCACGATAGGTACTGGTATAGGAATGCAATAAAAGCACAGCTTGCGCTGAACCTTTTAAAAACATCGGCTTTGGATGAATTAGTTTAGGCATGGATTGAAAAGATATTGTCTATTGAGTAACTCATTTGCAGAAGCGAACAAGCTTTAGCAGAAACAATCAATGTGTTTAAAAGTTATCTTTCAAGGCGCGAATGCGTGCAAACTCCTCGGAACTTTCAACACGTAAGAACGGGTTAGTTTCTAGTTCTAACTCGATGGTACTTGGTAGGGTAATCTCACCACGTTCACGTAATTGTTTAACTTCTTCAGCACGTTGTTGAATAGCGCGATTTTCAGGTTCTATATGCAAGGCAAACTGAGCATTCGACAGTGTATATTCATGGGTGCAATATACTTTGGTGCGTGGTGGAAGTGCAGCTAGACGATTCAGTGAATGATAAAATTGTTCTGCGGTACCCTCAAACATTCGACCACAGCCCATTGCAAATAACGTATCACCACAGAACACCATGTCCAATGCATCGATAAAATAAACAATATGACCTAAGGTATGTCCAGGCACTGCAATGATGTCAATGTTTAAACCATGAAATTCAAAATGATCATCATGTTGAAGTGGGTGAGTAATAAACGGAATGTGACTCAGTTCAGCACGAGGGCCATAAACAGGAATATTTTGATCGGCAATGAGTTCGGGAACGCCACCAATATGGTCTTTATGCCAATGTGTGAGCCAAATTTGCTTTAGATTTAAATGATGATCAGCACAATATTGCTCAACTAACGCTGATTCAGTAGGGTCTACGACAATAACATCATGACTCGATGTTTCCTCAAGTAACCAGATATAGTTTTGTAATTGGTTTTTGACATCGATCACGTGAATTTTAAATTGCATCTTTGAATTCCATTGTTAGCGCTGCTTTTATTTAATCTAAAATAGGTTGTTTAAACAAGTTTAACATTTTGAACACTCATTTTTGTGTCAAAGCATTAACTTTAAGTTTTAAGACCCAAAAATGAAGTTTCAACGAATTAAATTGCAAACAAGCTGTTTATGGGAATGAAGTGCGCCGTAATCCATGTAATCCTACTGCACCATATCGTGCTGAATTAATGAAGAAAATTGCGTGGGTGTGGATTGAGACAATCAGTTTGAGTGATAGTTATCCAATGCTATTTAACAGTGCATTTACAATTCAAAATGCGCTTTTATATTCAGTATTTACCTGACCTTAACAAGCAATTGCTTGATTGATGGCTAATGTATTGAGTTTTCCATTTTTAAAAGCAAAATGAACAGAAGCGGTATAACCGATTTCAAAATCAGCAGGATTCTTTAAGAACTGTTTCACTTCAGATGGATCGAGCATAAGAACACTGACGGAGTTTGTTCCAGTTTTGGCACTGTTTGGAAAGTCTTTTTTAAACTGGTTCGGTGTATATTGCTTATTGATTACTTTTGAATTAATCAGGATGGTATCCGTCATAGATTGAGCATTTGCCCAACTCAACCAAACCATGCCTTTGGTTGTACCAAGTTGTTGAAAATTATTTTTAGTTTTATAGAAATTTTCAGACTTTACTTGAGGATTATCCTCACTATAAATTTCGAATTTTAGGTTTTTTCCAGTTGATGTCGACGTGGAATATTCATAATTTCCTGTACATTCTGAAAATTGTTTATTGATTTTTTTAGAGGGTTGACCAATCAATTTTTCAACTTGAGTTGATGGAATTGCATTGATGAGTTCAATACCATTTACTTTTACCGAAGTGGTGTAATCAATAGAGCTTTGTGCAAACGTGGATGAAGTTGTTGTTAAGCATAGCGTTGTTAAAATAAATGATAAGATTTTCATTGTTACCGTCAGTGTATTTGTAGGAATATTTTCATTTGTAATTATGCATGAATTCTTTATGCATAAAAGCGTGCGTAAAAATAATACATAATTTACAGACCTTTTTCTTCATTTTTTAGATGATATTGATCTGCATAGTTTTGAATTTCCTTAAAAATAAGATCAGCTTCTGGTTTGTCTAAAGTGATCCCAAAAGAGAGGGTATTTGATTTGTGTTTTAAATGAAGATTGCCTTTTTTAGGGCGAGGTAATTGGCTTTTGTTGGCATAGTATTCTGAATAGTACATTTTCTCGAAGTTTTCAAATAAAACGGTTTGAGTTTCTTCACAGTTTTTTTTAAGAAAATACAAGGGCATATATTTAGTAATCGTGATTTTATTCTGATTGATATAAATTTTTTCAGTGCCTTTGGAGAGCCATAAAATATTTTCAATTGTAAGATAAGTGAATGTACAAACAAAAGCAGCCCACAACATCAAAAAGCCACTCGCATTTGTATCGTCACCAAAAAAGACATCATACATGTCTGAAATTCCTACAATCCAAAAAAAACTTAACACAAGAATATTTATAAAAATATCAAGAAAATATTTTGATTTATCAAATTGAATATCAATCTCAGTGTGATCATTTAGATGATTGATTTGAAACGTATTATTTTTATTATCCATGGTTTTAAAGTGTTAGATCATAATTTTATCTTATTCTATATTGTTAGATAATTAAGTAAATAAAGCAAAGCCCTCAGAAGAGGGCTAAACTTAAAAATCTTGATGATGTGTCTATCGTAATTTAGACAACCAATCACCAAGGCTTTGCACGATTTGTACCAAGATTAATAGTACAATCACGGTTAAGATCACGACACTGGTGTCAAAACGCTGATAACCATAAGAAATGGCCAAGTCACCAATACCGCCTGCACCAACAGCACCAGCCATTGCAGTTGCACCGATCAAGCTAATCGTTGCAGTTGTTAAATTTAAAATCAAAGAACTACGTGCTTCAGGAATAATAAATTTAAAAATAATCTGGCTAGGTGAAGCGCCCATTGCTTGTGCAGATTCAACAATCCCTTCATTGACCTCAAGTAAAGACGTTTCAATCAAACGACCAATATAAGGACCGACATAGATGGTCAAAGGAACAATTGCAGCCCAAGTCCCGATTGAAGTCCCAACCAATAATTTAGTCAGTGGAATAACAGCAATCAATAGAATAATGAAGGGAAGGGAGCGTAAGGCATTCACAATCGGGTTCATCACATGATAAACCGCACGATTCGGCATGATACCGTTTGGGCGTGTTACCAATAAAATGATTGCTTGAATAAAGCCCCAAATCGTTCCAAATAACATTGCAAAGAATACCATGTGACAGGTTTCTTGCATGGCAGTAACAAATTGATCAATAGATAACGAGCTTTTCCAGTAAGGCGCAGTCAGTTCTGTGAGCCACTGTACGATTAAATCTCTCATACGGTTACTCCTGATTGGGTCACTTTCACACCTTGTGCTTCGAAGAAGTTGATGACTTGTTGAATAATCGCAGGATCACCCAATAATTGAATAAACATCTGTCCGATCACTGAACCATTAATTTCAGTCATGTTGGCAAATAAAATATTCAAACTAATATCAAATTGTTTAATCGCAGCTTGAACTACAGTTTCCTGAGCAGAAGTGCCTAAGAATTGCAGACTATAAATACTCTTATGATTTTGATTTTCTAAATTGTTGAGAATATTTACAGGAAGCTGTTGTTGTAGAACTGTTTGAATAAAATTCTTGGTTGTAGGATGCTGTGGTTGACTAAAGATTTCTAGGGTTGAACCTGTTTCAATCACTTTACCTTGTTCCATCACTGCAACATAGTCACATACAGATTCAATCACATCCAT
The DNA here is from genome assembly GCF_004209125.1 of Acinetobacter sp. WCHAc060033. Classification (NCBI taxonomy): domain Bacteria; kingdom Pseudomonadati; phylum Pseudomonadota; class Gammaproteobacteria; order Moraxellales; family Moraxellaceae; genus Acinetobacter; species Acinetobacter sp. WCHAc060033. Next base: position 39,009 of record NZ_SGSW01000016.1, read on the forward strand.
TTCATGAGTGACCATGACGATGGTAATACCTTGCTCTTTATTGATTTTTTTCAATAATTCCAAGACGGATTTAGTCGTTTGCGGATCAAGTGCAGAAGTCGCTTCATCACAAAGCAAGATTTTAGGATGATTTGCCAGTGCACGAGCAATCCCGACACGTTGCTTTTGACCACCTGAAAGTTCATCTGGATAAGCATCTTTTTTATGCTTTAAATCAATAAATTCAAGTAACTCATTTAAACGTTTTTCACGTTTGTCTTTACTTACACCGAGCAATTTCAACGGCATTTCAATATTATCTGCTACAGTTTTGGTTTGTAGTAGGTTGAAATGCTGAAAGATCATGCCGATATTGGCACGTTCTTGACGAAGTGAGCGAGCATCCAAAGCAGTAAAATCTTTTTCATTGATGATAATCTGACCTTGAGACGGACGTTCAAGCAAATTAATCAAGCGGATTAAGGTACTTTTACCTGCACCACTATAGCCAATAATGCCAAAAATACTGCCTGCTGGAATGGTTAAATTAATTTCATCCAGAGCAAGTAAGGTTTGACCTTTGAGATCATAGTGTTTGGAAATATTTTTAAATTCAATCATATCGTCAAAAAAATGTACAAAAAAGAAAAACAGGCAAAGTCACTTTGCCTGTTTAATGAAAGTCATTATAAGACTATTTTGATTCTGTAAGATAGCTTACAGGTTTATTTACATCAACTTTCGTACCTTGGAAATGATCTTGGATGTATTTTTCTACAGCAGCAGTATGGTAAAGCGTACCTAATTTTTGCAATGTAGGATCATTCTTACGCGCATCGGCAACAGCGACGATGTTGACATTCATTTTAGTTGATTGATCGATAGGCTCATGGTAGATCGAGTCTTTAATCACGTTAAGACCACCTTCCATTGCCAAAACGTTACCTAGAACAATTGCATCAACTTCATCTTTGGCACGTACAGCAGTTGCCATTTGAATTGGTTTAATCACAATTTTTTTCGCGTTTTCAGTGATATCTGCTGGTGTACCTTTAACATCATCAAAACCAGCTTTAAGTTTAATCAAACCTGCTGATTGTAATAATAACAACGCACGAGATTCATTTGCACCATCATTTGGAATGGCAATGGTTGCACCATTGGCAAATTCTTCAACTTTTTTCACTTTGCTTGAATAGATACCCATAGGCTCTAGATAAGTCGTTGCAATCGGTGCAACTTTTGCTTTGTTGTTGTCATTATAAGCGACCATATATGCATACGATTGGAATGCATTTGCATCGATTTCATTGTTTGCTACAGCCGTGTTCATAGAAACATAATCAGTAAAGTTTTTAACTTTTAACTCAATTCCAGCCTGTTTAGTTTCTGGCAATGTCGCAATATAGTTCCAAATGTCTGTGTCTGAACCGCTTGAAGCAAGTGTAACTGTCGTTAATTCACCAGCAGGTGCTTTACCTGCTTGTTCTGCTTTTGGAGCGTCTTGTTTACCACAAGCAGCAAGAGTTAGCACAGAAGCACTCAGTAAAACGCCAAACAACTTATTCATGGATAATTCCTAACAAGGAAATGCAGAAGTAATTCTTATGCATTCTCGATGGTTGAGATCAATTTTTAACATTTTTGAAAATAAATCATGCTTTTGACCATTCGTCTTTTGGCATGCTTTATATTTCGTACATTTGAGGATTAGAGTACAGATTTAATGAATTAGATTTTTTAAAACTGATTCTAAAGATTTGTTTATCATATCAATAAATTTATATTATACATAGGGGCTGATTTTTTAAATCATATACCTTGAGAGCGATTTGAATTCTATAATTTGAGTCAATTTAATAATAAAAACAAAAACTTTTGTTTATTCTTTGGGGGATCCGTTCATGCAATGGTAATTCACTAGATATAATTTTTTTTCAATTTTATATATGATTTTTGAATATCAATGAAAGCATAGCGCAGTTTTTCTTGAAAGCTTTGATCGATTGATTCTATTTATAAGCTGTGGGATGTGAGCTAAGTATTTGAGCAAAGTCGAATCAATAAAATATCCAACTTTGCTCGATATATGATTTGGGGTGATGCTAAATCCTATTTAGTGTCAGTAAATTCACTAACAGGTTGATTGACTTCGACTTTGGTTCCAGCAAATTTGTCACTAATGAATTTTTGTACTTGTGGTAAATGATAGAGATTTCCTAATTTTGTATAAATTGGATCATCTTTATGAGCTTCTGCAACACCCAATAAATTGACATAAATTTTGGTGGTTTCATCTACAGGCTCATGAAATATAGAGTCTTTTAATACATTTAATCCACCTTCAAGTGCTAGGGTATTGCCCAAGACAATTGCATCCACATCTTTTTTCACTCGAACGGCAGTGGTCATTTGTATTGGACGGAGCTTTAATTTTTTAGGGTTTTCAATAATATCGTTAACAGTGCCTTTACCTAAGTCAAAATTGGGCTTAAGTTTGAGTAAACCTGCTGATTGTAATAACGACAGGGCGCGTGCTTCATTTGCTGTATCGTTTGGAATGGCAATAGTTGCACCTTGCGGAAATTGCTCTACAGCCTTCACTGTATTGGCATAGATTCCCATTGGTTCAAAATAGGTTGTTGCAACAGCAGCAATTTTTTCTTTATTTGAAGCATTGTAAGCTGCGAGATAGTTGAATGATTGGAAGGCATTTACATCTTGCTCGCCACTTGCAACTGAGGTGTTTAATACCACATAGTCGGTTAGGTTTGTGACTTTTAAGTCGATCCCTGCTTGTTTTGTTTCAGGAAGATCGGAAATATATTTCCAAATGTCTGTATCTGCGCCAGTTGATACGAGTTTAATTGTTTGTAGTGTTTGAGTTGAACCTTGATCATTTTCTTTTGATGTTTGATTTTGCTCGGGTTTGTTACCACATGCGGATAAAGTCAGTACAGATGCACTTAGTAGAATGCCAAACAGTTTATTCATGGATACTCCAAGGATTTGAATATATTATCTTGAATTTTTAAACAGCGTTTTTTAAAGCATAACAATAAATTTAGAGCTTTCAATGGGTAGCGTAGGCTTAGGATATTTGGATGAAATTGACAGTTAAGATGCATATTTTTATAAAGTAATACAAATCAAGCAATTATGTGTTTTAAAAAGGGTGTATTGGTCAAATGATATACTTATTTGTAATATATAATATTTATTAGCTTTGTTATGAATTTATTGTATATGGGTTTTTACTAGATGAGTAAGCGGTATAGAGATGTATCTATGATATTTAGAGAATAGAAGAGTTATAGATCAAGGATTAAAAAATGAATGAAAATACTCTTTTACTTGCGGAGTGTGGACGAGGAGAGTTTAGTAAAGAGAATAATTTGATCAGTTATGATCGTATAAACTCTAAATTAATTGATCGACGCTGTGTTAAAGACAGTGAAAATAGCCGTGCAGAATTTCAAGCGACGACAGGTTTCTTTTATCGCTTTTTAGATTGGAATAAAAATATAAGGTTTGCGGCACTTTTTTTGGAAAATGATCAGCTCATTTTTAATTTTGAGAAGCAAGAATACATTATTAAAACAGTCCGTACGACACGTTTTCTTTTATGGAAAAAGATTATAATTAATAACTTAACGCTTAAGGTTTATTCACCTATTAAAACTATTTTTATAGCGACTGATATGTTTCCAGAAGATGTTGAGCCAATTTATGGTCGGTTTTCAAATTTATTAAGTACGAGTCAGATTCAAGAATTCATAGCATTTTTAAAAGTAAGAAAGGATAAAATTTAAAAAACCCACCTAAGCGGGTTTCATGACTTAAATGAATTATGCATTAGTACCCGTATGAAGCACTTTAGCATCAACAAAATGTGTGATGTAAAAAATCACCACGATGCATTTCGTATAGTATATGACGATGTAACGGATGATCAGCAGGAACAAAAGGATGATTAAACTCCCTTACTTTATCCATACCAAGTCTTTGCATGACACCTTCAGACGGTGTGTTGATACAGGCAGTCAATGAAATCACGCGATCTATACGTAAGTTTCTAAAAGCATGCTTTAACACAGCTTTAACGCCTTCGGTTGCATAACCTTGATGCCAGTATTGGGGCAGTAAACGCCAACCAATTTCAGGGGCATCGGCGATTTCAAACTCAGGTGGATGCACGTGTAAGCCGATGAATCCAATAAATTCCCCTGTAGCTTTGAGTTCTACAGCAAATAAGCCCCAACCACGTTTTTCAATGTCAGCTTTGATATGCTCAAGAAAGGCAGTTGCCTCAATTGCATCAAGTTTTTTAGGAAAATAGCGCATGACATCGTCATCTGCACTCATTTGGATAAATGGGGCAGTGTCGGAGTCTTGCCATTGGCGAAGGATTAGGCGAGGGGTTTGGATAGGAATAGTCATGATAGAAAGACTTTGAATTGATTGCTTGAGGAAAGTGGATTTAGTATGGTTCTATTCCATTATATTCTTTTTAATTGCACTTCAATTGAATTAATTACTCACGTATAGGATGAAGGTCATTACAATGACATATAATCAAAAAATTAACATTTATAGCTTAAAATTTGAAGATTTTTGTTTGCTGAGCAATCCTAGATATTTGGGGTGTAAGCAAACTGAGAAAGCTTTTTATGATGTGCAAATGTTACTTAAAAGTAGAAATTGGAGCGATTTGGTAGGAAGCCGATTCAGTTGGTACTTTATAAATGGTTTAATTGATTTGAAATTAAAGAAGGAGTTTATTGCTGAAGTGATCAATGAGGTTGAACATTTAGAAAATCCAAATCTATATAGGTCTATTACTGAGGCTCAAACATTATTTAAGTATGATCCATTAAAAGGGCTTTGGCATAAACATTATCATTTAGGGAACTTAAAGAATATAAGATTTACATTTCTGGATAAACTAATTAAAAATAAAAAATGGGAACAAATAAAACAAGAAGTCAGAGCAGTAGAAAAGAAACGGAAGAAAGGTGACAGTAATTTAAGTTTAGTACTTAGGGTGCTTAAAAAACATACCATTGATGTTTATCAATCAGGATTCGACAATGGCACACTAACAGGTGAATGGATTATTTATCATGAAGTTAAAGGTAAAAAATATTATTTAGGGCTATGGAAGCATGAGGATGGGGATGTAGAAATAGCAAAGCAAATTAACCAAATTTTCCAGAGAGAATTTCCTGAATTTGAGAATCAATTGCCTATTTTTACTGAAAAAAAACCCGCCTAGGCGGGTTTCATGGCTTAAATAGATTTAAGCATTTTCACGTGCAATTGCACGGTAACCAATATCTTTACGGTATTGAACGCCGTCAAAAGTTACTTTTTGGCAAAGTTCTAAAGCTTTCGCTTGAGCTTCACCAATGGTATTGCCTAGCGCAGTCACACAAAGTACACGACCACCAGCAGTTACGATGTCACCATTTTCATTGGCTTTCGTACCTGCATGGAAAACTTTAGCATCTGCCATTTCAGTGTCTAAACCTGAAATCACATCGCCATTGCTTGAGGTTTCAGGGTAGCCTTTAGATGCTAAAACGATACCAACAGTTTTACGCTCATCCCATTCAGCTTCCGCAGGTAAATTACCCGCAATGCCTGCTTCCACCAAATCAACAAGTGATGATTTTAAACGCATCATGATTGGTTGCGTTTCAGGATCACCAAAACGACAGTTGAACTCGATCACTTTAGGCTGACCTTGTTCATCAATCATTAAACCTGCATATAAGAAACCTGTGTAAACGTGACCATCAGCTTTCATACCATCAACAGTTGGACGCATCACTTCACGCATGGTTTTTTCAAATACATCCGCAGTCACAACAGGCGCAGGAGAGTAAGCACCCATACCACCCGTGTTTGGACCTTGGTCGCCCTCAAAAATACGTTTGTGATCTTGTGAAGTTGCCATTGGTAAGATGTTGTCGCCATCAATCATACAAATGAAAGATGCTTCTTCACCTGCAAGAAACTCTTCGATGACGACACGAGAACCTGCATTACCAAATTTGTTGCCTGCCAGCATGTCATCAATTGCATCAAATGCTTCTTGATTGGTCATCGCAACAATCACACCTTTACCCGCAGCAAGACCGTCAGCCTTGATCACGATCGGCGCACCATTTTTTTCTACAAATGCTTTAGCCGCATCTACTTCTGTAAATACATCGTAAAAAGCTGTAGGGATGTTATGGCGTTTCAGGAAGTGTTTCGCAAATGCTTTAGAGCCTTCAAGCTGTGCAGCAAACTGAGTTGGACCCCAGATTTTAACGCCAGCTTCATGGCAAGCATCAACTACACCATTTACAAGCGGAGCTTCAGGACCCACGATCACTAAATCAACCGCATTGTTTTTTGCAAAGTCGATGATCGCAGCATTGTCTAAAATATTTAAGGCAACATTTTCGCATTTATTTTCAGTTGCAGAACCTGCATTACCCGGTGCTACAAATACTTTTGCGACTTTGTCATCTTGTGCGATTTTCCATGCAAGTGCATGTTCACGACCGCCATTACCCAAAACTAAAATATTCATCTAAAAATCCCTCAAAAGAATAGAATCCCACCTTGCGAACTCAGAATATATTCTGAGGATTCTCACCCTTTAAAAAGGGGAAGGGCATCGCAAATAAAACACAGTTTTATGATGCGAAAAGTCCCCCTTTTTACAAAGGGGGATTTAGGGGGATTAATAAATACGACTTATATATTAATTAGTGACGGAAATGACGCATACCTGTGAACACCATTGCGATACCAGCTTCATCAGCTGCAGCAATGGTTTCTTCATCACGCATAGAACCACCCGGTTGGATAATGCATTTGATACCTGCTTTCGCAGCATTATCAATACCATCACGGAATGGGAAGAATGCATCTGATGCCATAACAGCACCTTCAACCACTAAGCCAGCATGTTCAGCTTTGATCGCAGCAATACGCGCAGAGTTTACGCGGCTCATTTGACCAGCGCCTACACCAATCGTTTGACGACCTTTTGCATAAACGATTGCATTTGATTTCACGTATTTCGCAACTTTCCAAGCAAAGATTAAGTCATCAATTTCTGCTTCAGTTGGCGCACGCTTTGTCACAACTTTAAGGTCATCTTTAGTGATCATGCCCAAGTCTTGATCTTGAACCAGTAAACCACCGTTTACACGTTTATAGTCAAGTTGAGCCTGACGTGCATCAATCGCAGGAAGTTCGCCACATACAAGTACACGGACATTTTTCTTCGCGCCAGTCACTTCAAGTACACCATCAGCAATACTTGGAGCAATGATCACTTCAACGAACTGACGGTCTACAATCGCTTGCGCAGTTGCAACATCTAATTCACGGTTGAATGCAATGATGCCACCAAATGCAGATTCAGGATCGGTTGCATAAGCAAGATCATAAGCAGCTTGAATACCATCTAAAGAAACTGCAACACCACAAGGGTTTGCATGTTTAACGATCACACAAGCAGGTTTAGCAAATGATTTCACACATTCAAGTGCTGCATCTGTGTCTGCGATGTTGTTATAAGACAGCTCTTTACCTTGAAGTTGTTTCGCTGTAGAAACTGATGCTTCAGTCGCAGTATCTTCTACATAGAATGCAGCAGACTGATGTGGATTCTCACCATAACGAAGGTCTTGAACTTTGTTTAATTGGGTATTGAAAGTACGCGCAAATTTGTCTGCTTCGCCTTCTGCTTTACCTACGCGAGCGCCTAAGTAAGAAGTAATCATACCGTCATACTGTGCAGTATGTTCAAATGCTTTAACAGCTAAGTCAAAACGTGTTGCATGAGATAAAGCACCGTTTGCTTTTAACTCTTCAACTACAGTTGCATAGTCAGATGCATTGACAACAATACCTACAGAGGCATGGTTTTTCGCAGCAGCACGAACCATGGTCGGACCACCAATGTCGATATTTTCAATCGCATCTGCAAGTGAACAGTTTGGTTTTGCCACAGTTGCAGCAAATGGATATAAGTTCACAACAACAAGGTCAATCGCATCAATGTTGTGTTCAGCCATGACAGCTTCGTCTAGACCACGGCGAGCCAAGATACCGCCATGAATTTTCGGATGTAATGTTTTTACACGACCATCCATCATTTCTGGGAAGCCTGTGTGCTCTGAAACTTCAACTACGGCAACATTGTTGTCTTTAAGCAACTTATATGTACCACCAGTAGATAAAATTTCCACCCCAAGAGCAGCAAGGTTCTGGGCAAATTCAACGATTCCGGTTTTATCAGAAACAGAGATTAAAGCGCGTTTAATAGTCATGATCTTCGTCAACAGTGTTTAAGTCTAGAGATTTAACAAATAGCTAATGCATAGGTAAAAAAAAATGCCCACGCAAGCCGTGAGCATTTTATCATTTATTCACTCATTAAACCGTGAGCTTTTAACTTTTTACGTAAAGTTCCGCGGTTTAGTCCGAGAATTTCAGCAGCGCGAGTCTGGTTACCACGCGTATATTCTAGAACGACAGATAAAAGAGGTTTCTCCATTTCTGCTAGCACCATGTCGTACACTTGAGATGGTTGCTCACCTTGCAATTGTGCAAAATAGTGACGAACTGCGCGATCTACGTGAATACGAAGAGCGACATCAGATTGTGCAGTAAAAATAGGAGATTTGCTATTCATGCGAGTTAATCCGAAAAATCAAAATATTGCTAGGGTAAAGCAATATATAAATGTGGTCTAAAAAATCTGAGTTCCGTTTTAGATCCTAAAACGGTTGGCTCTAAAACAAGAACAATTAGCTTGCCACAAATCATCGTATTGAGTGAAAAATAAGCGTAACAATAGATTAATATTTGTTACAACACTCTTTTAAACAAAAAACGTTCTACTTGCGCGATATTGAAATTATAAAGCACATAATAAAACTATATTTTTTTGAAAAAATGCGAGGAGTTTGCAGGACAAAGCTTTCGTGGCGCGTATGATACCATTGTCTAAGAAAAAATGAGCAAGAAAACTACATTTTTTTTCATTTTTTTATAGTTTTTTTCAATCTTAAGGGTGAATGATTACGAATTCATACTCATCAAAACTATTTCTCGGTTGTTTGATTACAAATTTGAACGGATAAGGGCTATTTTGCGGAATCCGTTTTATGCCTTGCAAACTATCAATCAAATATTCATCAGAGGTTATGATCGAGGTATTAACAACGTTTCCTTTATCTTTAAGCGTTAACTTTAATATCGGAAGTTCTAAGCTTTTAGAATACTGATTGTTAATTTGTCCTATAAATTGGGTTTGCTGATGGTTGAGCGAAATAACTTTAATATTTTGAACCATGACTTTTTTATAACGTTGATCAATGGTGTCACAACGTAATATAGCGCATGTTTTTGTGAAAACTGAATTAACGATCGGATACTGGTCTGTTAGTTTTGGGTTGAACCATACGATTTGAAATAACAGTACGCTGAACAGCGCAAGATTGATCAGGCTCCAAACTGCATAATAGAGTACGCTTTTAGACGAAGAACTATCTTGTTTGGGCTTATGCATGCCTTGTGCAAGATTTAAGCTTGGTATGACATTGATTGGTTCATTATTAAAGTAATTTAAGTTATTCAAATATGTTTTTAAATCAATATTTGAATTTTCAACTTTACGTTTAAAAATATCGTAAATAGTGAATTCAGCTTCTTTATTCTTAAAGAAAAAATCTTGGGGTTCTTCAAAATAAGTGATTGTGTGATCAATATTAGTATCAATAGGCGGTGTTTTTTGTAAATGCAGTAGGGCATTAAAATCATGTGAACATTTTGGGCAACAAACCATTCCCTGCGCAACAGTAAGCTGAGTTACTGATACTTTATAAATAGATGCACAATTTGGGCAAATGGTTTGTTTTTCAGCCATAGATATGATTATTTCATAGGATTAAAATTTTTTACGTGATCCTGAAATTCGACACCAAGTTTCGTCACGTTTCTCAACTTCTACTATATCAAAAAATTCAGAATAAACACTAGATACATCAGCTACTTGCTCTTCAATTACACCAGCGAGTGCGAATTCTCCCTCAGATTTAATTAAAGTTGAGAATTCTTCTGCAAGTGACATCAGTGGTCCTGCAAGAATATTGGCAACTAAAATATCTGCTTGTTTGCCTTTAAACTCAGCATTGAATTCTTCTGGCAGACCAACGTATAGATTTTCAAGTACGCCATTGAGTTCAGCATTTTGTTGGGTTGCTAAAACTGCTTGCGGATCAATATCCGTTGCATAGACTTTTTTAGCACCGAGAAGCAGTGCAGCAACACCTAAAATACCCGAACCACAACCATAGTCGATCACGATTTTATCTTTAACATCTGTTTTGCCTAACCATTGTAAGCAAAGGAAAGTTGACGCGTGGTTTCCTGTACCGAAAGCTAAACCTGGATCAAGTTTAATATTGACTGCATCTGCTTCAGGTGCTTCCATCCATTCTGGAACAATCCAATATTTTTCAGCAATCTGAATGGGTTCATAGGCATCCATCCAAGTGCGTTCCCATTCTTGGTCTTCTAAGAATTCACTACGCATTGGTTCAGTTGGAAGTTGAGTGCGAATAAAAGTTTCTAAAGCAGCGACATCAATCGTTTCATCATCTTCTTGGGCATAAATGCCAGTGACAATAACTTTATTCCAAAGTGGCGTTTCACCAGGAAGCGGTTCAAGTAAATCTTGATTCTCGGCATCATCTAGAGTCACACTGACTGCACCTAAAGAGCTTAACAATGTTTCTGTAAAATCAACTTGAGCTTGTTCTACTGTAATATGGATTTGTAACCACTTCACGGGAAAGACCTAAATCATTTTCTTAAAAACGCATATTGTAGCCGAAACAGGCAAGTTACGCCTATATTCCAGTAGAAATAAAAAATGGACGTTGAAACGTCCATTTTAAACCAGTGCTGCTTTTGATGCTGAATTTGTACAATGCTTTATTATCACTAAGCTATGCCATTTTTTGTACGGTTTCTTTGTCGGCAAGTTTGGAGATGAGGAATCCAAATAGGGCAGCGAAAATGTACATAAAAATAGAATAGACTGCGGCAGGCATCGCTACCGTACTATTGGCGATCACAGTTAATGCAATCGTCATCGCTAAAGTACTGTTGTGAATGCCAATTTCAAAGGCACAAGCACGTGCTTGCGCACTATTAATCCCCATGAGTCGTGGTACAAAATAACCAATCACTAAACTACAAATACAGAAAATGACTGTAGCGAAACCGACTTGGGTGAGGTATTGCAAAATATTTGCACGTTCTTTTGCGATTGCTCCGATGATAATTAAAACTAAAAATAGGACGGAAAATATACGCAAAGGTTTATTTAATTTCTCACTGAAATGAGGTGCAAAGTGGCGTATTAACATGCCAATACACACTGGAATTAGAATAATCGCAAAAACTTGAATGATCTTGCTGAATTGCATACTAATTTGTTGACCATCATTCATAAAATATTGAATCGAGAAATTTACAATCAACGGTAAAGTAAATGCTGCAATCACTGAATTAATGGCTGTGAGTGTAATATTGAGCGCAATATCGCCCTTAAATAAATAGCTAAATAAATTTGCAGTACTTCCCCCTGGTGATGCTGCGAGTAGCATTAAGCCGACTGCAAGTAGTGGAGGCAATGCCAATACTTTACAAATAATAAAGGCAATTCCAACAAGCAGAACCAATTGACAGAATAGCGCAATCAATACTGCTTTGGGATGTTTGGAAACTCGGGCGAAATCTTTGGGTGTAAGTTCAAGACCTAAGCCAATCATGATGATAGCTAAGGCAAGCGGAAGCATGATCGTAATAATCCCTGAATCCATATTTTCATCCTTAATTTGTTATTTTATATAGGTTAAAGTTGTTTGAAGAATCATCCAGATTCACTTTGAGTGTAATAGAAATAATTGAATTAGAAAATAAAAAATAATTAGAAAATTTGAGTACAGATGAACTTCACTTTTTAAAGCATAAAATTTAAAGTATAAAAAAGGACTCATCAATGTGAGTCCTTCCATTTTTAGGTCAGTAAAAACGATGAATAAATTCTACAACGTTGAAATGATCTTATTGAGCTGACGGCGGGGCAGGTGCATCTGTTGCAGGTTGTTCACTTGCTTGAGGTGCAGACTGCTCAACAGGTGCTTCTGGTGCAGCCGCAGGAGCAGGTTGCGTCGCAGGCACAGCTTCTACAGCGGGCTTATTGGCAATGGCATCATCTGCGGCTGGAGGTGCAACAGCTGCTGAAGAACCGCCCGCAGGTGCAGGGAAGCTAAATTGAAGTTTGCCACTTTCATTTGGTAAGCATGCACCATTATAAGTGACACCTTTATTGGCATAAGTGACCCAATCGCCCTCTTTTTTCTTAGCACAGACTTGGATTTGCTTTTTTACTTCAGCTTTACTGGCATTTTCTTCCTCAGCATGTGCCGTAGATAAAGCAACACAAGTCAGTAATGAGCTAACCATCAGCTTAGACACTATATTTTTCATATTCCTAATCCTTATATTCATTGAAAATTTATTTGTCTGAGTGGTTTTTATCCTAAAGCTGTTTTATGTTCAGTTAAATTTGATTTGTGAAGACTTACTGCAACGGTCTGTTTGTCTTATGTAGTCTCTGTAAAGTATTGTTTGTTGGATTAGTTTGGCGATTTAGCCCAATAAATTTGTAAAACTGCCTAAAACTTAAATCAAAATTTTGTTATAATTTTCTGTCATTCTTTTTCTCCTAATATTACCACTATGCATTATCCTAAAGTTTACGATGTCATTGTTATCGGCGGCGGTCACGCAGGTACGGAAGCGGCACTTGCTGCGGCACGTATGGGTCGACAGACTTTACTACTTACTCATAATATTGAGACTTTAGGGCAGATGAGCTGTAACCCAGCGATTGGTGGTATTGGTAAATCACACTTAGTGCGTGAAATTGATGCTTTGGGCGGTGCAATGGCACTTGCAGCCGACAAAGGCGGTATTCAATTCCGTATTCTCAACTCCCGCAAAGGTGCGGCAGTTCGTGCTACACGTGCGCAAGCAGACCGTATTCGTTATAAAGCAGCGATTCGTCATACTTTAGAAAATCAAGCCAATTTGGACATTTTCCAACAAGCAGCGGATGATTTGATCGTTGAAGGCGACACCGTTAAAGGTGTTGTCACTCAAATGGGGATTCGCTTTGATGCGAAAACGGTTGTCTTAACAACGGGTACATTCCTCGGTGGTGTGATTCACGTCGGTTTAAACAATTCATCAGGTGGTCGTGCGGGTGATCCTCCTTCAATTTCACTTGCGGCACGTTTACGTGAATTAAAACTTCCAGTTGGTCGTTTAAAAACGGGTACACCACCACGTATTGATGCACGTTCAGTCGATTTCTCTGTGATGACACCGCAACCAGGTGATTTTCCATCACCAACCATGTCGTTCATGGGTGATGTGTCAATGCATCCTGAACAAGTGAATTGCTATATCACGCATACTAATGAACGCACCCACGACATTATCCGTGGTGGTTTAGATCGTTCACCAATGTATACCGGTGTGATCGAAGGCGTAGGCCCACGTTATTGCCCATCAATAGAAGATAAAATTCATAAATTTGCTGATAAAAACTCACACCAAGTATTCTTAGAACCTGAAGGTTTGGATACGCATGAGCTTTATCCAAATGGTATTTCGACTTCTTTGCCATTTGATGTACAGTTTGAATTGGTTCGTTCGATTCGTGGTATGGAGAATGCGCACATTCTTCGTCCAGGTTATGCAATTGAATATGATTATTTCAACCCGCAATCGTTGAAATTCTCTTTAGAAACAAAATCAATCAATAATTTGTACTTTGCGGGTCAGATCAACGGTACCACAGGTTATGAGGAAGCAGGCGCACAAGGTTTATTGGCAGGTTTAAATGCTGCTCGCCGTGCATGGGATCAAGAGCAATGGACACCAAAACGTGATGAAGCGTACATGGGCGTACTTGTTGACGATCTTATTACTTTGGGTACCAAAGAACCGTACCGTATGTTCACTTCACGTGCGGAATATCGTTTGATGTTGCGTGAAGACAATGCTGATCAGCGTTTAACAGCCATTGGTCGTGAAATGGGCTTAGTAGATGATGCGCGTTGGGATTCTTACTGCCAAAAAATGGAAGCAGTAGAGAAAGAAACAGGTCGTTTACAGCATCTTTGGGCTGCGCCAAATAATCCATTGGGTAAAAAATTCGTTGATTTGACAGGGGATGACTTGTCTAAGGAAACTAATGCGATCGATTTGTTGAAGCGTCCGAATATTAATTTCTCGCAAATTGCTGAAATCACAGGTTCTGAAGTTTCAGCATTTGTCGGTGAGCAAATTGAAATTGCGGTGAAATACGCGGGTTATATTAACCGTCAGCAAGAAGATGTTGCGCAAATGAAGCGTTTGGAAGACACTCGTATTCCTGCTGATTTTGATTATGATGTGGTTTCTGGGCTTTCGCGTGAAATTACCTTGAAATTGAAAGATGTTCGTCCTGAAACTTTAGGTCAAGCAAGCCGTATTCCAGGTGTAACACCTGCGGCTGTTCAGTTGGTGATGATTACGATTCGTAAGAATAATCAAACGAAAAAATCTGCTTAATTGTTAGATATAAAAAACCCGCTAAGTGCGGGTTTTTTTATTCAAGCTACTTTTTCTAATTCTTCTTTTGTTTTTAAGCGCTCTAAAAGTTCAATGAACCATTGTTCATTTCGAATATTGTCTAGGTCTTTATCTTCTGAAAGATGTTTGAACGGATTTTCAGGGAGAGTGTTGTGTTGTTCAGCATGTAAAAGATTGTTTTTAGCTAAATCTAAATTACCTTTGACTGCATAATAACATGCGACGTTATAAGTCTCATTTGGTTTAAATTTTAAAAATTTTTCGTATAGCTCAAAAGCTTTATTGAATAAATCCTCATCTTCTTTTAATTTTGCTAAGCTTGAAAGAGCAGTAGCATAATTGCCAAGATTATTAACACGATCAGGTTGAACTTTTAAAGCTTTTTCGTATTGATTAAAGGCTTTATTGAATAAATCCTCATCTTCTTTTAATTTTGCTAAGCTTGAAAGAGCATTAGCATAATTTCCAAGAATATCAGCATCATCAGGTTGAACTTTTAAAGCTTTTTCATATTGATTAAAGGCTTTATTGAATAAATCCTCTTCTTCTTTTAATTTTCCAAGTGAATAAAGAGAAGTAGCATAATTTCCAAGAATATCAGCATCATCAGGTTGAATTTTTAAAGCTTTTTCATATTGATTAAAGGCTTTATTGAATAAATCCTCATCTTCTTTTAATTTTGCTAAGTTTGAAAGAGCATTACCATAATTGCCAAGATGTTTAACATGATCAGGTTGAATTTTTAAAGTTTTTTCGTATTGTTCAAAAGCTTTATTAAATAAATCTTCATCTTCTTTTAATTTGCCAAGTGAATAAAGAGAAGTAGCATAATTTCCAAGATGATCAGCATCATCAGGTTGAATTTTTAAAGTTTTTTTGTATTGTTCAAATGAGTGATAAAAGGTAGTATCTTTCTTCTCTAAAATTGCTAACTTAGTTAATACAACTGCATAGTTTCCAATAATAGAGTCATCTTTCAGATTAGGTCTTAGTGCAAAACACTTCTCAAAGTAACTAATAGCTAATTCTAAATTTTGTTTTTGTGAATGAGATGTTAGTTTATTTCCAGCTTCAGCATATGCTTGATAAAAATTTGGTTCTAATTCTATAGCTTTGTCAAAGTTTTTTTGAAATTGGCTCTCATCCTTTGTTAGAAAGGTTAATGCTTTCCCTAAATAAGCTGATGCTAATATTTTAGATATAGGTTTAATATTTAAATCTAATTTTTCTTTTTGATTTATGATGGTGTCAAATTTTTTGCCATTTAAATATTCTGCTAATTTAATGACTTTAATAGCTGGGCTACTTGCATGTGCAATATCTAAGGTTTTCTTTGTATCTTCAAGAATATCTATTTGGCTATCTATTGTAGCTAATGGGAACTCATTAATTAATTCGCATATTTCTTTCATGTGTTTTATAGGATCTTTAAACATATTTGTTGGGAAACAATTCAGTTCGATTGCGAGCTCTAACAGAAATTTATCAGCATCTTGTTCACCGATAAAATTTCGATGATTTGAATTAGCATCAATGAATTTTTTAACATTTGCATTAGGTTCTTTTGAATAGTCTACCCAAAAGAGACGGTGTTGCCCCAAAAAATTTTCTTCTACTAGTTTAAAAAAAGCATCTGCACCACCGCTGTAGCCAATAAATATACTTGGCGCGGTGTTTATTGTATCTTTTATATAGCTTTTTAATTTATCAGCTTGTTTAGCAGTATCTTTATCTCCATTCGCGAGCTCAAAGCCACTCCATTGTCCATGTAAATGGATAATAGAACGGTTCGGAATCGCACTAAAATACTCCTCAGAAAGCACATGTAAATCGTAAATTGGTGGAAAAAAATTATCAAGGCTACAAGCACGATTTAAAATATTATCAAAATTAAATGTGAGAACTTTCGCAATATAGTCACTTTTTAATAAACATGCTAATGCAATATGAGCCCAATTAATTTTTGATTTTTCTATATATTTTATTAAAAGTTTTTTTTTGCTCGCTTGGTACAAGTTTAGTCATACATTGACCATAATCTTGACGTTGTTCTGTAGATAATTCTTTTAAATTATTTTTATATTTTTTATTAATTTCTTGAATGAGTTCACCAGCAAGAGGCATACCAGCACTTTTAGAACAGCCAGCACCAGTAAAAATTACAGCAGGTGTTTTAGAGCGTTTATTTTCTCTAAGAGTTCTGGCTATATCTTTAACGTTGTAACTCATGTAATCATCAATAGTTAAAATAAATATTTAATTATACAGAGGTTTTGTATTTTTGTATCCATGATCAAAAGAAATTATTCTAATAGACTTAGAGGAGAGTTATTACAAGTTAAACATGACTGTATAAAACAATTTTCAAAAATTGAAAAAAGAATGCCTTCTAATAAATTTTGATTGTATAGATTTAAGTGATTATATGATCATTATTAGCTTCTATTGAATTAAGTATTTGAATTAAAAAAATAAATAATAAATTAATCTATTAAAACTATCAATAAACTCGCTTTGAAGTCTTATTTCGCTAAGAAATTACGGTATTTATTTGCAGAAACCCGACCTTTGTCGTGCTATTTCTCCTCGGTATTTGATTTCACAATAGTCGAGCAAATTACTCGGTCATGTAATTTGTTCACTATTGATGGAGATCAATCATGGCACATGAACAGTCAACAAAGGTGCAAAAAATACTCACAGTATTTTTATGTTTCTGGGTCGCATTCTTTGAAGGATTCGATTTACAAGCACCTGGAATCGCAGCAAAAGGAATCGCAGCGACATTTGGTTTAGACCAAGTGCAAATGGGCTATGTCTTTAGTTTAGGCGTATTTGGAATGCTTTTCGGCGCATTCTTCGGTGGGCGTATTGCAGATTATTTAGGGCAAAAGAAAGTTTTGATGCTATCTATCGCCATCTTCGGTGTCTTTATGACACTGACAGCAATTGCCTCAAGTGTAGAAATTTTATATGCAGCACGTTTCTTTACAGGCTTAGGTTTAGGTGCTGCTATGCCAACCATGATTTCAGTGGTAGGTGATGAAGCAACTGAAGAGAATCGCGGTAAATTAAACAGCTTGATGTACTGCGGTTTACCTGTAGGCGCAATTTTCGTCGCGGGATTAGGTATTTTATTCAAAGATATTTCTTGGCATACCTTATTCTTGATAGGTGGGATTACACCATTGCTACTCATTCCATTTATGGCAATGATTTTAAAAGACAAACGAAAAGAACAAGTGGTTGCAGTGGATGAACATGTTCCTGCAATGACAGAAATTTTATTTAAAAATAATACCTATAAACAAACGTTACCACTCTGGGTGAGTTTCTTTTTCACTCTAATGGTGAATTATATTCTGATCAGTTGGTTGCCAAACCTACTCATGGAACAAGGCTTAGAAAAACAACAAGCATTTATGATTATGTTGATTTTCCAAGTCGGTGCTGTGATTGGAACTTTAGGACTCGGTTATTTATTAGATCGTCTTAAATTGTGGCAAATGGCGGTAATTATCTATACAGGTCTATTTATTGCGATATTGATTCTATTCACAACAAAGTCAATTCCATTGCTGATTTTCGCAGGGCTGATCGGTGGTATTTTCTCTACGGGTGGTCAATCTATTCTTTATGGTATTTCCCCAATTTTCTATACACCTGCAGGAAAAGTCACAGGCGTGGGGAGTGCGATTTCACTTGGACGCTTAGGTGCAATGACTGGTCCTTTATTAACAGGGAAAATCCTTGCCTTAGGTTTAGGGACTACAGGTATTCTCGTGGCAAGTGCGCCAGGGATTGTGTTGTCTGCAATTGCAGTTACAGCATTATCGACATATAAAGCGAATAAGAAATAATCTTATATTGGATGATGTCATTGAATTGATAATATTGGCGATCATTTAAATGGTCGCTTTTTTATTTATAAGATAAAAATATCAGGATAATTGTTTAACATAAATTAAGAATAAAATTTCAAAATTGCTTATTTCACAATCAAAATAAAATGTTCTAAATTAAAACTACGTTCAAACAAGAGGTGAAAACCATGACCATGAAGTGCATTCGTTACAATACTGCTGAACTTGCATGCTGCTTAATGTGATGTTCAATTCTCCAATGAAAACTCATGTCTTGTGGGCATTTGCAAAGATGTGACATGAGTTTTAAATAAGCGCAAAACAATAAAATTTAAAAAAGAATGAAAATAATAAAAAATTAAGAGCCGAAAGGCTCTTTTTTATTGTTTTGAATTTAGAGATTCTATGAACAGATTGCTCTAAAAATTATTCAATTTCATGAACGGCATTGAATACTTCAACAGGTTCAATTCGTACAATTTTTTTACCAAAACTTCTGAGCCACCAAACCAGTTGCGAAGTAAAAGGCACAACAGCACTGACTTGATAAAGTTGTTCATTTAACTGTTCAACTTTTTGCTCTTTACTGAGTTGGCTTTCAGTAAAGTAGAGTGCATCATCTTCGTGCATCACCAGTTTTAATTCAACATTTTCGGTTGGCTTTGAAAAATCAACTCTAAAGCCTAAAGCACCTGAATCAATATATTCATCAATATCAAATTGAACAGGGTGTAATGCGCGAGTGTCTAAAACAGTTGCAGATTTAAAACGATGTAGTGCAAAAGTTTGAACTTCAGTTTTATCATGTCGAGTACAAATCAAATAAATAATTGCACCTTTTTGAACCAAGCCTAATGGATTGAGCGTATAGGTTTTTTCCTCACCTTGATGTCCGCGTGAACGATAAACACATTCAATTTGTTTATCTTGCAATAAACCTTCATAAATCGACTGTTGCGCTTGACGCTCAACGAGAGGGGGAATAACAGGCTGACTCGCAGGAACGATCCGAACACGGTTGATCCATTGGCGAACATTGTTCTGCGTTGAAAGACTACGTCGTGCCAAATCAAACCAAGGATTCATTTCATCAATCAAACTTGGTGGCAATAAATGTTTTAAGTGTTCTTCGACCATCATAAAGGTGACTGCTTGTGAGCTGGTCATGTGCGGTAAGCTTTGAATCGGTGCATCTGAGCGCCAGCGCCAACCTTGGGGAACTGTTTTATTGCTCTCTATCGGGAAACGTTGTGCGATTTGATTGAGATCACGTTGAATGGTTCTCAGGCTGATTTCAATGCCCTCGCGTTCTAAGGTTTCTTGTAATTCCCTCGTACCCAACCATTTACCCGTAGATAAACGAGAGAGAATTTGCCATTGGCGGTAAAGGCTATTGGAAGTTTCTTTTTCTTGTGCAGACATGATCGCTATCGTTTAAATCGTGAAAGGTTAAGGAATTAAATCAGTTACACAATAGAAAATTCAGCATCGTTCTGCAAGTTATATCCTAAATTTATCTGTTTAATTATTGAAAAAATTGACTAAAAAATTTTGAAACATGTTCGATCAAAACTTGTATTGAGCTGAAGTTCAAACAATGAATTAATAAATATTCTCCTTATTGTTTAAGCCATAATTTACCTAAAGTTCACAGCTCACATGCACTTTGGCATTGATATTGCTTAATAAACTATGCCAAATAGAACATAAAAGAGGTTTGTATGCTAAAAGAAACGCTAGATACAAATTCACCGAAAGAACATTATTCTGAAAATTTTACTTTGCCTGTGATTGAGCAAACAGATACACAAACGACGCGCGCCATACAGCAACAAACGAGTCAGATTCAAGAGGTTGCACAATTTATTGATGTACAGCAACCCACACAACATTTGCTCAAACAAATGGATTCTATTTTTTTCAATGAAATGACGGATGATCAAGCTCTAGCGCCTGAAACAGCTGAAAAGATTGAAGATTGGCTGTCAAAGCACAGTATTTATGAACTTGAAAAGTTAAATGAATCAGCAAAATCACATTTTTTACATCAAGGTATTACATTTGCGGTCTATGGTGAAAAATCTGGAATTGACCGAACAATTCCCTTTGATTTAATTCCACGTGTGATTGCAAAACAGCAATGGAACAAAATAGCTGCTGGATGTACGCAAAGAATTCAAGCGCTGAATCTATTTCTTGCGGATATTTACCATCAACAACATATTTTAAAAGAGGGTTTGATTCCAGAGTTACAGGTGCTGTCACATGAAGCCTATCAACCGACGATGTTAAATAATACGCTAAATGGCAATATTTACAGTCAAATCAGTGGAATAGACATTGTTCGAGATCGTCATGGGGATTTCTTTGTACTCGAAGATAATTTACGTACACCATCGGGTGTGTCGTACATGATTGAAAGTCGTAAAATGAGCCAAAAACTCATGCCTGATTTGTGTAATCAAACGGTTGCAGGTATCGAGCAATACCCACAATTACTGCGTGAAATATTGGCTGAAAATTCTAAAGTCGATGCGCCAATGATCGTTGTACTCACGCCTGGTCGCTATAACAGTGCGTATTATGAACATGCTTTTCTTGCAAGGGAAATGGGTGTGCCATTGGTGACATCACGTGACCTTTTTGTTGAAAACGACAAGGTTTATGTGAAAACCATCCGAGGACGTCAACAAGTTGATGTAATTTATAGACGACTTGATGATGGGTTTTTAGATCCGTTGAGCTTTAGACCTGACAGCACTTTGGGTGTTGCAGGGCTCATGTCAGCATATATTAGTGGTCATGTGGTGATTGCCAATGCACCTGGAACTGGCGTTGCGGATGACAAATCAATTTATCCTTATGTGGATAAAATGATTGAATATTATCTCAATGAAAAGCCCATTTTATGCAATGTGCCTACTTATCAATGTCGTGAAGCAGAAGCTTTAGATTATGTTTTGGTAAATCTTGATAAGTTGGTCGTGAAAGAGGCGCAAGGCTCTGGTGGCTACGGTATGTTGATCGGCCCTAAGGCATCTGAGCAAGAAATTGATTTATTTAAAATCAAATTGATGAGTTCACCATCAGCCTATATAGCGCAACCCACTTTGGATTTATCTGTTGCACCAACATTATCTCATCAAGGTATAGCTGAACGACATATTGATTTAAGACCATTCATTTTAAGTTCTCCAGAACGGGTGGAAATTGTTCCAGGGGGCTTAACCCGTGTTGCGATGCAACAAGGCTCATTGGTGGTCAACTCATCACAAGGTGGTGGAATTAAGGACACATGGGTGATTGATGAATTTTCAATTTAGCCCACGCCCATAACCTCAACCAAAGGAGCGAGAACATGATTTTACTCAGTACAAATGCACAAAATATATTTTGGTTAGGTCGTTATTTAACACGTATACAATATTTATGTAGCCAATATCCATTTAAAACCAATGAATTGGCTTTAGATTATGCACATGCATTCTGTTTGCCTGCATTTGATGCCAGTTCATTGAATGAATTAATTTTAGATTTTGAACAACCTGCGTCGTTTCATCAGCAATTCATTTGTGCAAAAAATAATATTCATGATTTGCGTGGTGTGATTTCCGCACAATCTTTTGCTGCACTCAATCAATTATTGCAACAAGCTGAACAAAATGCAGGATTTATTTGCGATGTCTGTGAGGAATGCAATGACGTCTTAGAAGCTGAAGAAGACGAATTATTATTTCTATTTTTTAGTTTAGGGCAAAAAATGGAGCAACTGGATCGTAACTTACGTTTAAATCAAAATCATTCAGTGACCCTAATGCAGTTGGATGGTTTGATTCGCAGTTTAGATCAGGAAGGAATGAGTAGTTTGCCTGATGTTTGGTTGGAACTTAAACAACAGCCAAATCGTGCGAATTATTATCATTTTAGTGATCATATTGATTCATTATTTGAATTGGATCGCCTATGAAGCTCATGATTAATCATCAAACACATTATCAATATACTGAATGGGTAAAGAATAGTATTCAGTATATCAAGATGACGCCACAATCAAACATACACCAACATGTGACAGCGTGGCAGGTGAGTGTGCCGGGGGTGACACAACTGAAGCGTGATGCTTTTGATAATGTCTGGTTGACCAGTTCGCAGTCTGAGCCTTATCAACAAATGTTGATTATGGCACAGGGGTTTGTTGAGATTAATTTACACAATCAGTTTGGGGTTTCCGATCAATTATCCCCCTTGCTGTATTTGCAACCGACTGCGGCAACTTTATGTAATACAGAAATGCTGGATTTTGCAAAATCACATGTGCCGATAATTACCGTATCGAATTTTAAAAAACTTGCTGCAGCATTATTGAGTTATATGCCGTATATCAGTGCCAGTACGACAGTGATGCATACGGCAATGGAGTCTTTCACTGACCGACAAGGGGTATGCCAAGATCATAGCCATGTTTTGATTGCGATGGCGAAAGCTCTAGGTGTCCCTGCTCGCTATGTTTCAGGGTATTTGCATGTCAATCAGCAATCTCACCTAGCCAGTCATGCATGGGCTGAAGTCTTTATAGATGGGGTGTGGCATGTCATAGATGTGAGTAACCAACTTTTTCGTCCTGATTCGCATGTCTATGTAGCAGTCGGGCGAGATTATTGGGATGTTGCGCCTGTGCGAGGGATGCGTCAGCAAGGTGGAATTGAATCTATGTACTCTATCGTTCAAGTGCTTGCATGTTAATCTGATGAGTGTTAAATAGTCTAAATACTTGCAAAAGTGTGATTTATTTCAAATTTAAGACGTTGTTGTAAAAGGTAATTCTATGACGTATTGCTGTGCATTAAGGCTCAAAGATGGTTTGGTATTCATTAGTGATACAAGAACCAATGCAGGTGTAGATCATATTTCAGTATATCGAAAACTGTATACATTTGGGGTGCAGAATGAGCGTTTCATTTGCATTCAAACGTCTGGAAATTTGGCAACAACTCAAGCAGTCATCGGGCATTTGCAAAATCATTTAGCACTTAAACAAGAGCCTAATCTATATAGTGTAAATACCATGTTTGAAGTTGCAGGCTTGGTGGGACAAATCCTGCGTAAAGTGATCGCAGATGTAACCGAAGATACGCAAGAGCAAAGCAATTATTTTTGTAGTTTGTTAGTTGGTGGTCAGATCAAGGGCGAGGAAATGCAGTTGTATAATATTTACCCACAAGGGAATTTTATCTCTGCGACGAGTGATACGCCGTATTTTCAGATTGGTGAAAGTAAGTATGGTAAGCCTATTTTAGATCGTGCTCTAAGTTATGACATGCCTTTAGATGAAGCTTTACGCTGCAGTTTAATTTCTTTTGATTCTACTTTGCGTTCCAATGTTTCTGTAGGCATGCCATTGGATACTTTGGTTTATCAAAAAGATTCTTTTGTGATTCCGCAAGGAAAAAGAATCAATGATGATGAGCCTTATTTTCAGAATATCAGTAAGCAGTGGTCTGAAACCTTGAAGAAAGGTTTACAAGATTTACCAAAACCGAATGATGATTTTTTTCAGTGAGTTATATGTTGATAGGTTTTAAATAAAATATAGGGTTATGCTAATTTAAAATGTCTATTCTAAAAAATGCTTAAGTTTTAAATTCACAATAAATTCAAAAATGTATTGGGAGTTCCTTCTCTTGCGCGATATATGGCTCAGGGAGAAGGTTAGGATGAGGGGGCTTTTTAGAAGCTTAGGATGAGGGTGTTAAAACCCCTCATCTTTTTTATAAAGCTCAGATTTTCTTACGAACAGGACGATTGCTCATACGACATAGCAATTCATAACCAATCGTGCCATTGGCTTCTGCAACATCATCGACCAAACGATCTTTACCCCAAAGCTCGACTTCTGTGCCTAAAGGTGCATTTAAACCTGTGACATCAATCGCAATCATGTCCATTGCCACACGACCAATCACACGAGTTGTTTTGCCATTGATCGCAACATAGTTTTGCTTTGGAAATGCACGTGGATAACCATCTCCATAACCAATCGACACAATGGCGATATCCATTTCTGATTCAGCAACAAAGGTTGAACCATAACCAACCGATTCACCCGCTTGGATATGATTTAAAGCAATAATTTCCGTTGTAAACGTCATCACAGGTTTGATGTCTAAATCATTGGCAGACTTATCGGCAAAAGGTGATGCACCATAGAGCATGATGCCTGGACGAACAAAATCAAAGTTAAGTTCTGGCCATTTAAATATCGCAGCTGAGTTACAGCATGACGCCATAATTGGAGCGCAGGCTTCTTTGACATCTAAAAATTGATTTTTTTGTTGCTCATTTAAAGGATGATCTTCTGCATCAGCATTGGCAAAGTGCATTGCAAGTACGCAAGTAAAACCGTCTGCTTTGAGTGAGTTAATCACATCAATAATTTCAGGGACTTTGAAACCTAAGCGATTCATGCCACTGTTGAGTTTCACCCAAACTTTTAAACCTTTGGCAATGTAGGCATCTTTTTGAGTGCGTAACCAATCCAATTGTTCTTGCTGATGGACGATGACTTCAATGTTATTTTCAACAACCACAGCCATTTCATCGGCACTGAAAATACCTTCGATTAAGGTAATCGGCTGTTGATAGCCCAATGCACGAATTTCTAAAGCTTCTTCAAGGCAGGCAACACCGAATGCATCCGTTTCAGCTAAGGCGGCTAAACAGTCTTTTACGCCATGCCCATAGGCGTTGGCTTTGACCATGCTGACAATTTTAGCAGTTGGGGCAAGTTGTTTAACACGGTTTAAATTATATTGCAGCGCTTTACTGTCAATATAAACTGTTGCTTGGCGCACCCTGATTACTCCTTCAGGAAGATTAAAAACATAAACGTGCAGTCTAAGCTGCACGTCATTTGGAGAATATCAAATATTGCTGAGGATTTTCCAATGCGGTCTATTGTATGCCGTTCAATTTGAAATAAACATCAACATTTATGTTTTTGATAATTTTAATATTCAGCATCGGAAAATTGAACTTGATGACTTGAGCATTACAATATTCTCAGTTTAGCGGTGGTTCGATTTTCGATATTGATTCGGTGTCATGCCTGTATGTCGTTTGAAAAAATGATTTAAGGCACTTTGTTCTGAAAATGCTAATAAACTTGCAATATCAGACAGTGAGAGCTGTTCATCCTGCATATAGGTTTTGGTAAGTTCAAGACGCATCGAATCTAAAATACTTTTAAAATTTAATTTCTGTTCACGTAACAGATTTAGTAGTTTAGATTTGGAAATTGTCATTTCTTTAGCCACAAAATCAAGCGTCGGTGAGTTTTGCTCAATCCCCAAAGCCAACGCTTTTTGCACTTTATTTAATACGGTATTTTCAGGCGTAATATGCAGATGATGCATATATTTAAGTTGCGCTTCGGCTTGGCGATGATAGAGTCCGATAAAATAATCATGACTTAAATTAATCGGTTGTTTTAAATTATTTTTTTCAAAAATGATTGCACCGACTTTACATTGAAAATGGATTTCGCAGTTAAAAAATGACTCATAAATCGTTACATTTTTGGGCAATGTACCAGGTAATTCAATATATTGTGGTTTTAGCGTTTTATTATCAGGGCTGAGTTGCCACAGCATTTGCATAAAACAACTGATCCCCAACTCATATCCGATGCGGATGATATTCATAAAAACTTTATTATTCACAAATGCTTCTAGCTGAGGCACGTTCCACTGAACTTTAAGTGTTTGATCATCTTCAATAATATCAACTGCGAAGCCATCCCACATCAGGGCATAATATTTTTTAAAATGTAAAATGGCTTGTTCAAGATCACGACTATGTAAAATTAAATAGCCCAACACGCCCGAATATGAGGGTTGAAAATGTTGCGCGATTTTTAAACCCAAAGCATCGCCAGGATACAGTTGGGAAATATAATGCAGAATAAAACCCAATTCAGTGAGTTGTACCCGATGATCAGGTTGCCATGATTGCATGTGGCGAAATAATTCTGCATTTTGAATATTTTGTTCCGCTAAAAAATCACGGAACATACCTGCAATAGCACCATTCACTGTTGCTTTTTGATTCATATCATGTGCTAAGTTTTATTTTTAAATATAACGAAATCATAGCAAACCATACTTAGAATTGAATCCTGTTGTTGCAATAAATATTGAAATAAATTTAAGCAATTTTCTGTAACTTTTCAGTATTGCCCATCTTTTTAGGATGATTCATCGCTTGATGCATCAGTTGATAACCTTGTGTACCAATTTTCTCTTGAAATATTTTCAGAACAGCAGGCGTTTGCATCGCTTTGACTAAGGCTTTACCTGCTTGAATTGCTACACGATCTTTCATCGCTGAACGTGGCAACCCTGCAAGTTTGCAAATTTCTTTTGGTGTTAAAGCAACCACGATCGTTTTGAGTACAGGATAAAATTTCAAAATCATTTGCATCATCTGATCATCGGTTTCAACGCCTGATGGATCAAGCAAGGTGTTGATAATATCTCTTGTTTGTTGTGTGATTGCAGCTTTACTATTGGTCAGTTGAATGTAAGTACGAAATTCTTCACGAGTTTGTGGAAGATTGTTCAATTCACCGATTCCTTCTAGTGGATAGCCATGTTTACGGGCACTTTCTTTAACGGTTTCAATGCTCAAATCAGGATAAACTTCTTGTAAAGAAATCAGATATTGCACACTTTCTTTAAAAAATTGCGCTTCTTCTTCAGCAGGTAATTTTCCAACAAGTTTCTCATAGGCATAATAAACCGAATGCCATGTGATCAAATGTGTACCGACGACCAATAAGGGATCAAGCGCACTATATTGTTGCCCTGTCAGTGGAATATTGCCTTTAATGTGTGAATGTAGCTTGAACAAACGCTGATTGGCTTTACTCACAGTTTCTGTATCGGCAAAAATTACGGTCAGAAAATAGGTCATGGTACGACTTAAACGCCCAATCGGGTCTGATTTATAGGTTGCACGATCTGAGAGTGCCGCAGCAGCATCAATACTTGCCAAAACCTCAATATAGAATGATCGTGTCAGCCCAATAAATGCAGCAGGGTGTGACCATACTTTCCAACTGATTGAACCTGGACCAAATAATCCATGATCTTTGAAATTATTATTGGCAGTATCTAAATGAAAATGTATTGAAGATTCAGTCATGGCATTCCCTGATGTTGTTATTTTGCTGAGTAAAAATACAAATATCAGAATGATGCTAAAGCAGAAAACTTTGAAAATATTGATTATAAATCTGCAAATTTGATTATAAATACAATTTTATTCATTTAAATATGATGGATAGTGAAAATGATAAAAAGGAGTCATTCATATCTGTTTACAGATTTAATGATTCTAATGCTATTGTATCCTCTAAAATGTTTTTCAAATAATAGTAAATCATGAGGAATAAAAAATGGGAGCATGGTCACACGAACCATTTGGTAATGACACCGCCTGTGATTGGGCGGCTGAATTAGAAGAAAGCACGGGCTTTGTGGTGATAGAGCAAGCTTTAGATCAGGTCATTGCAGATAAAAATGAAGATTTTATTGATGCGGACGATGGCAGTATTGCGCATGCGGCAGCGGAAGTGTTGGCGCAAATCACAGGTCAGGGTACACAGGATCTGGATTTTCTGGATGGTGTGAGTCAGTGGATTGATCAACTGGATGCACGACCTCCTACTGCGCTGATTCAGAAAGCCATCATCGTTATTGATATCCTGACACAAGAAAATTCTGAACTCGATGAGTTGTGGCAAGATTCTGATGATTATGAAGAATGGACACAAAACTTAAATGAACTGAAAGAAATATTAAAAAATGCATCATAAACTTTGATATACCGAATAAATTGATGATGCGTATCTCTTATTATATTGGATTGTGTGCATTATTTTTTGCGCAGACAGTTTTGGCATGTATGCCATACTCAGCGGATGATGTATTTATTGCACGTTTTCAAAGTTCTCAAGCAGTGCAGGGTGACGGCTCAAATTTCGCTGTAGTGCTCAGTTCAGAAATTTTTATTTTCCGTTCATGGTCGGATATATTTAAATATGCTAAACCGAAACAATGGCATAGCGCATTTTCAAGTCAACATGTTGCAAAAGACAGTTTAATCATTGGTTTAGCTTATGCGCCTGATGGTGGAAAGCCTGAGCAATATCAGATCGCTTCATTTGCAGAACTGAGTTGTGAGAATGATCAGTTGAGTATTTCTAAACCAATTGCGCCATTTTTAGCGTGGAATAAACAAACAGCAAATTGTGCCTTGGGAGATCGGAAAGACACAGGAATTCTGGACGGTTTTTTAGAACATGATCAGGCTTATTATCTGGCGAAACTGCAACAGAAATATCCAAGCTGTCAGCAGTTAAATCAGGTATTTTCACCACTTGAAATGAATGATCATCCTCAACACTTACAAGCGATGTCGGGTTGGAAATTGTGGTGGGAAAGGCTGATAAAATTTATTAAATCATGGTTTTGAGCATATCAGCCTGAACATAAAGCGATAAACTGAAGAACACTTATGAAACAAAGAGCAAGAAATCCCTTACTCTTCATCATCATATTGCGCATAGTATTCAGGGGATAAGTTACTGAATCGAGTATATTGACCTTCAAAAGCTAAACGGACTGTACCAATTGGACCATTACGCTGTTTACCAATAATAATTTCTGCTGTACCTGCTTCTTTCGATTCTTTGTTATACACCTCATCACGGTAAATAAACATAATCAAATCGGCATCCTGCTCGATCGCACCAGATTCACGTAAGTCTGACATCACAGGGCGTTTATTTGGACGGTTCTCCAAAGAACGGTTGAGCTGAGACAGTGCAATGACAGGGCACATCATTTCTTTGGCAAGCGCTTTTAAGCTTCGTGAAATTTCACCAATCTCACCAACACGGTTATCGCCCATGCCTGGGACTTTCATCAACTGAAGATAATCGACCATGATACAACCCAACTTACCGCCGTGTTGTTTGGCAATACGTCTAGCTCGCGCACGCATTTCCGTAGGAGGTAGGGCAGAAGAGTCATCAATATACAGATGCTTTTCTTGAAGTTGTAGGATTGTACCTGTGACTTTAGACCATTCATCACCGTCCAATTTACCAGAACGTAAGTGACCTTGGTGGACTTTACCGTAAGCTGAAATCAAACGCATGGCGATCGAGTCAGCTGGCATTTCCATAGAAAAAACGAGCGCAGGTAAGTCACAGTTAAATAAAACACTTTCGACCAAGTTCATCGCAAAAGTGGTTTTACCCATCGAAGGACGTGCAGCGACAATGATCATGTCACCCGCTTGCATTCCCGAAGTCTTATTATCCAGCTCGGTAAAACCTGTAGTTAAACCTGTGATGTTGCCATCAAGTTGTGACAACTCATTCAATTTATCGAATACGTCCGCTACAACTGAGGTAATCGGTTTAGGACCTTGCGCTTTGGCATTGTTATTATGTTGTTCAGCAATCGAAAAAATATTGGTTTCAGCAAGGTCTAAAATTTCACTAACATCACGACCTTTGGTGTCATAAGCATTTTGGAGAATTTCATTGCCGACTTTAATCATATTTCTTAAAGTCGCAAATTCTTTAATTTTAGCTGCATAGGTTTCTAGGTTGTAGAAACTTGATGGTGAGTCTGCCATCAGTTGCATTAAATATTCTTCACCACCAATGGCATCGAGTAGATTTTGCTTAATTAGCCAGTCATTGACCAAAACTGCATCATAAGGCGAACTTTCTTGGGCAAGTTTTTCAATGGCACGGAAAATATATTTATGGCGTGTTGCGTAAAAGTCATTTTCATTCAACATGTCATTGACTTGTTCAAATGATTCGGCAACGGTCATCAATGCAGCAAGCACAGCTTGTTCAATCGCCAAGTTATGTGGAGGCGTGCGAAATTCTTTTAATTGTTGTGCTGTGTCTGATGACTTAGCATCTTTATTAAAATTATTTGATGAAGCTGTGGCGGTTGCCTGTGACATATAAGACCTTGATTTTAAATAATGTGTATGCGGTAAAAAAATTACTTACTTGATCAAGTAGGTATCTTAATGCAGCAGTCTGAAATTATCTAACGAGTATATTTGATAAGGGAGCATATCAAACTTACATAGGTAAATGGGGGAATGTTTGAAATTTTAAAGATAAAAAAAGAGCATACAAAAGTATGCTCTTTTTCTTGGTACGAAATTACTCAGATACGATAGTAACGAGAACTTCTGCAACAACATCATGGTGCAATTGGATTGCGATGTTGAATTCACCAGTGTTACGAAGCGCACCGTTAGGTAAACGTACTTCAGCACGGTCAACAACTAGACCAGCGTTAGTTAACGCGTCTGCGATGTCACGAGTACCGATAGAACCGAATAATTTACCTTCATCACCAGCTTTCGCAGTGATTACGATATTTACTTCGTTCAATTGGTCAGCACGTGCTTGAGCAGTAGCTAAAACTTCAGCTTCAGCTTTCTCAAGTTCTGCACGACGAGCTTCAAAAGCAGCAGTGTTAGCTTCAGTAGCAGCAACTGCTTTACCTTGAGGGATAAGGAAGTTACGGCCGTAACCAGCTTTAACTGATACTTTATCGCCTAATTTACCAAGGTTTTTAATGCGTTGTAATAAGATAATATCCACGGCTCAACCTCACTTATGATTGTCAGTGTAAGGAATCAACGCTAAATAGCGAGCTTGTTTGATAGCAAGCGCTAATTGACGTTGGTAACGAGCTTTAGTACCTGTAATACGGCTAGGAACAATCTTGCCGTTTTCAGTGATGTACTGTTTTAAAGTGTCGATATCTTTGTAGTCGATGTACGTAACGTTCTCAGCTGTAAAGCGGCAGAACTTGCGACGACGGTAAAAACGTGCCATTGATGTTCTCCTTATGCTTCAACAGAATCTTGAGCTTGTTGTGCTTCTTCACGTTGAGCTTTACGCGCACGTTTTTCTTCAGCACTCTTAGCGAGTAAAGATTCTTCAGTGATAGCGTGTTCACGACGGATAATTACATTACGAAGGATTGCATCGTTATAACGGAACAATTCTTCTAATTCATTAAGCGTAGTTTGACCACATTCGATGTTCATCAAAATGTAGTGCGCTTTGTGGATTTTGTTAATTGGGTAAGCCAATTGGCGACGGCCCCAATCTTCAAGACGGTGAATTTGACCTTCAGCATCTTTAATGTGAGAGATATAGCGTTCTACCATACCTACCACTTGATCGCTTTGGTCTGGGTGTACCAGAATTACGATTTCGTAGTGACGCATTGTCAGCTCCTTACGGTTTATGCAGCCCCATCCAAAAATGAATGAAGCAAGGAGTCATAATCTAACGTTAACTGAAACAGCTAACAGATTAAGCCGCAAAATTTGCGAGGAGGTATTATAGGCATAACACCATTGAATTACAATCTAAATAAACGGTGTTTCGCTGTACTATTTTGTGGTTTCTAAAACTTTTTGTACCAATTCACAATTTAATTTAGGTGGATTGATTTCATAAGCCACGATTTTTTGGCGATCTTCATGGAAAATGCGATCATTTTTTAATTGAAAGTCACTATTATTACTATACCAACGGAAATTAGGTAAGGATTGGTACGGGTCTTCAGATAAAAAAGTATATTTTTGATTGATTACCACATCGCGAGCCAGAGATTTGTAAAATCCTAGGCGAATATTACCTTTCCACTGGATTTGATCTATACGATCTTGCTGATTAAGAGGACGTGTATTGATTTCTACACGAGCTTGATAATTCATGACTTCAAAAAATAGAAAAAACGGAGCACCACCGCTAGAGAAAACATATTCTTTACCATTGCACATAATCCACTCATTTAAATAGTTTTTTTCTAAAGCGGTATACACAGTTCTTTCTTGATCAGTTAATTGTTCAAAAGTAACTTTTTTGTATTTTACTGGTGGAAAATCCCATAAATCTTCGTCACGATTAATTGTAGATACTCGATAGATATTCGCCCTTAAAGCATCTTGTAATTTTGTACTTGAACTCTTTGAAGCAGGGGCTTTATTCTCAGAAATTGGGGCTGTAATTGCGGATGATTCTGAGGGTTTGGTGTCCAAATTTTTTTGAGGCGAATTTGTGCTACATCCTTGTAATATCAACATTAAACAAAGTGTTCTTTTTAGCATGCTTATTTCCATGAGTTTAAAATAATAAAATCTATTGTATGAGAGATCGTAAGTTTGAAGTGGTGATATTCATTATTTAAAAAATGGCTAGTTTCTCAGCAAAAACACCACAAAACCCTTGAAATTTGAATCAGCTTTAAAGTTTAAATTTGGATTCCATTCACCATGCTGAACAAGCCCAATTTTATAAGGCAATTTTAGAGCTGAAACTTTCTTTAAATATTGCTGATAATTCGCAATCGTGGTTGAACCCTGGTAAGTCTGAATCACCATCTCATCAATATTTTCTCTAAATATCCTAAGCGTATTTTGATCTTGAATATTGGTCCAATCCATTAAACTGGTAATACTCAGTTGATATTGTTTCGGCAATATCTTTCTAAGTTTTTGAAGAAAAAGGGCATATTCATTTAAATTCTTCGTTCGTGCATCAAAGTCAATTTGAATCCCTTGAATATGATTGCCTGAGTTTTCCCATTGTCGAACACGTTTTAAAATTTGATCTAATTCATGGGTTTGCCAATTCAAATGATGATTTCTAAACACGAGCCATACTTTTTGGTGAGTTAATTTTAAAATTCCTGTGCCTTGAGGAATTAAAACAGACTGTTTAGAGCGTTTATCGACCCGAACTTCACCTTGTAAAATATAAATTTCTTTGGCTTTGGCTAAATAAGGTGCAGATTTAATATTGCCCCAAATCCAAAAAGCATCATAATCATTTGCATTAACATGATGATTTGAAGAAGCAGATTGACTCGGCTGGCATGCAATAATGCTCAAGCAACAAAGTGATAGCCATAAAAACCGAATCAATCTTTTTGACATGGAAACTACCAATAATATTTCAAAGATTTAGCCCAAGTGGTATTTGGATAATCTTGTTTGATTTGATCGTACCATTGTTTACGGACAGTTTTAGGTACTTCTTTATCATTACAATCATTCATACCGCTCGGTGAATAACACATGATGGCACGATATAGGGCATAGGCATGTAATTCTCCTTTAGTGCTTGATTTAATGATTGATTTATAAACATCACCGCGAGCAAATTCGCCTTTATCCTCTTGGTTTGAAGTATTCTCCCCATTCATTTGATAAGGAAAACCATGATGACCAGTTCGAACATATTCACCCATACAGACATTTAACAGTGGATCTTTGGGGGATTTTTCTAATTGACTGGTCAATGTTGGTAAATTAGAACATTTGAGTTGTTGTGTAATGGTTGTGCCATTCCAAACAAAATCGGCAAAGGGTGGTTTTTCTTTATATTTATCAGAACTTTCATAATCTTTATATTGCACAGCATCTTTTGGTAGCTGACTATAGTATTGATTAAATAGAGCATAATTTTGTAGGTTCAAAGATTTATGCAGTAAGGTGTAAATCGCTGCCTGTTTTTGATCAGTTGTTGCAACATTATTCTGAATGATATTTTGCAAAGATTTATTATTGGCTTTATAGAGGATAAAGCGTTTTTGTAAATTGATCTGGCCAATCAAAGGTTTCTTACCAATAAATGCACTGACATCTTGTTTGGTATTTAAATGATTGGACAGCGCTGTTTCAAATAAGCCACGCTGATAAGTATTTTTCGATTTATTGAGTAGTTGTGACCAATATTGTTCAGCTTGCGTAGGATTGGTTTTTTCTAAGATTTGACCTTTTAAAAAGGCTTGGCTCAGTTGAATGTATTGATTTAAATCATTGGCATCGGATAAATATTTTGAAGCT
This sequence comes from Acinetobacter sp. WCHAc060033, assembly GCF_004209125.1. NCBI lineage: Bacteria > Pseudomonadati > Pseudomonadota > Gammaproteobacteria > Moraxellales > Moraxellaceae > Acinetobacter > Acinetobacter sp. WCHAc060033. Next base: position 73,541 of record NZ_SGSW01000016.1, read on the forward strand.
TCTTGTGGTTTTTTCTGAACATAAAATAAATGCACAGCTTGTAAATGTTTAAACAACTCAGGTTGATTTTTAAAAATTTCTTTTTGCGCATTCAACTGCGTCCACGTTATAGGTTTATAACCTTCGGCAGAAGAATCGCGCATTTGCATGAGATCATAAGTTGCCAATAAAAATGGATCATTCAAATTTTTAACATTGAAATATTGACTGCCAAAAATACGACGATCAATTTCGGCAGGGAACTCATTGACATCAAGATTGTAGTATTTGGATTTCGGATTGTTGATTTGCCAAACAATTTCATTGACCAATAAATCTTGTCGACCTGTAAGCCAAAATCCACGACGCATAAATCCACGTGCGCTGGCAGCATATTGACCATTTGGATAAGCTTTGAGATAAGCTGTAATGTTATCTAAAAACTGCTTCAGTAAAGTTTTATTAATTTTATCTAAGTCTACATCACCATATTGGTTGGTTCCTGTTGCATAGGCTGAATTTAAACTTGAGCGAATCAACATATATTGCGAAGTTTCTTTGAGCCAAGCATCATCAACGGTGGATAGTACTGAATATATCTTTGTTGCTGTGGAAAAGTTAGCATTGTAAAATGCAATTGTCGCATTTAAATAGGAGGCATATTGTCGAGTAGTAGGTGACCATTGCGCATTGATTGGAATTAATGGAATTTTATTGGTACATTCTGAAATTTTATTACGTTCAGCGATGAGAGCCTGTTTTTCAGATGCAGATATATTTTTATTATTTTGAACTTGAGTAATGAAACTGGTTTTACCATTGGCTAAAGTATTGCAACGTTCATCATAACCCTGTTGATCATTTGCAAATTTAATACGTTGGTTGGCAACCCGATTTTCTGCAGAAGGAACGCCTTCAAAAGGTGTTTGACCATAAGCGGATGTCCATAACTCAGTATCGGGTTGACGTGGTTTAATATTCGCCAAGCCTAAATCACTGAGCAATAACAGCATATTGGTTTGGTTATCATTACTTGGAACGAGAACAGGTAAATTACTACACTTATTGTAGCTGTCTCCATTTAAATAAAAATCAGGTTCACAAATGTCTTCAGCACCTGCATGCACAGTAGCGCTATAAAATAAAAAAGGTAGGGTGGAACTGAATAGGATTTTATAAATAAATTTAGTTTGAGTCTTCATTGAAAATGTGAAAGTTGTAATTATTGAAAATATGATAACAAGTGAAACAGGGAATACAAAGTGCAAAATATATTATTGAATCGAAATTGATTTGAGATTTAGAGCAGATCAAAAAAAAAAGATAGAGTGGAACTCTATCTTTTTAAAAAATTGGTAAATGTGGTGCAGGGGAGACGTAACTAAAACTAAAGCTAAAACTTAAAGCGGTAATTAAAATTACAGAATACAAAAAGTATTTTTTTGCCCAAACCTGATCATTTTCAGCTTTAAATCCAATCAGCGATAAATACACCCAATAAGCGCACATCACATTAAAGATAATTAAAAAGAAAATATTGGTATAGCCAAAACAATACAAACCATTTAATACCAGTGCAAATAAGATCACGTAGATCAGGCTTTCAACCTTAGTACGATAAATCGAACGCGCAACAGGTAAAATTGGAATCCCAGCATTTTTATAGTCATCGAAACGATAAACTGCAATTCCCCATGAATGTGGCATTTGCCAAAGTGCATATGCTAAAAAAATCAGTAGCGCAGCAACATCAAATTCATTTGAAACAGCGGTATAACCAATCACTGGAGGGCTTGCACCAGAAATACTGCCAATCACGGTTTGGTGAATGGTGGTACGTTTACTCCATAAACTATAAAAAATCACATATACGACAAAGCCAAGTACCGCAAAGCCAAATGCGTAGGCGTTGACAAAAAACCACAACAAAGCAAAGCCAAGTAAACCGAGCACAGCAGAAAACAATAAAGCAACTGTAGGGCTGATGGTTTTTTTGACTAAAGCACGATTCATCGTACGTTGCATTTTTTGGTCAATGTCTTGGTCAATGACATTATTCACAACACAGCCAGAAGCAACCACAAGGGTAGTGCCAAGGAGTGTGATGAGAAGTAAAAGGAAATCTACAGAACCTTGAGCGGCTAAGAAAAAGCCGCCCAAAGTGGTAACGAAGTTACCGAAGAGAATTCCTGGCTTAGTCAGGAATAGATATTTCTTCAACATGACACCCTAGAGCATCATGTTTGAATGTAAGTAGTTCATGATCCATACAGAACCGATGAGAAGAACTGCGATACACAAGATCGTGTAAATGAATGCAATCACATTCCAACGTTGTTCTGATGAAGTGTTCATGTGCAAGAAGAATACTAATTGAACAAGAACCTGCGCCACAGCTGTAATCGCAATCGTTGCTATAATCGCACCACGACCGAAGTCAGCTGGATGCATTGCCATATAGAATGGAACAATGGTAAGCAATACAGAAACAATAAAACCAATCGTATATTGTTTCACATTACCATGCGAAGCACCTGCAGAATTATGATCGTGACTCATTAGATAACTCCCAGTAAGTAAACGACGCTGAATACACAGATCCAAACGATGTCAAGGAAGTGCCAGAACAAGCTTAAGCAAGCAAGACGACGTGTGTTTGGAAGAGTCAAACCATTTTTCTTGATTTGATACATCAACACAAGCATCCAAACCAAACCAGAAGTTACGTGAATACCGTGTGTTCCTACAAGAGTAAAGAACGCAGATAAGAACGCACTCGTGCTTGGACCATGACCAGCATGAACTAAATGATTAAACTCATAAAGTTCCATACCGATGAACGTTGCACCGAATAACCAAGTAATCGCTAACCAAGTTAAAACTTGACCAACATTTTTCTTGTATGAAGCAAGTACTGCAAAACCAAAAGTCACAGAAGAGATCAAGAGAGCAAAAGTTTCTACAAGTACGAAACCTAAAGACTCACCAAATAAATCTTTTGGACTAGGAGTTCCAGGTGGAATATGACTGCTTAATACAGCGAACGCGATGAAGAGTGTACCGAATAAAATCAAGTCACTCATCAAGTAGGTCCAAAAACCAAAGACAGTGATGTCAGTATCATCGTGATGATGATGCTCATCGTGTCCGTGGTTATCGTGATGAAGTACTTCAGCCATTGTCTTAGTCCTTCTTCAAGTGTTTTTCAAGTAAAGCATAACGTTCGTTTTCGATACGTTCTACTTCAGCTGCAGGCACATAGTAATCCACTTTTTTCGTAAATGAACTTACGATGAAACTGATCACAGCACCTAAGAAAGTTGCAATAACAAGCCACCAAACATGCCATACCAAAGCCATGCCCATTACAGTAATGAACATTGCAATCACAAAACCAGCAGCGCGGTCAGTTGGCATATGAATATCTTCATATTCTGTTGGACGTGCATACGCTACACCATTTTCTTTGTCATTCCAGAAAGTATCAATACCATTGATTTTTGGAAGGTGAGCAAAGTTATAGAATGGAGCAGGTGATGACGTAGACCATTCAAGTACACGACCATCCCATGGGTCACCTGTGTGGTCCATGTTTTGTTCGCGTTGTAAGAAACCTACAACAACTTGCATGATGAAACAGAAAATACCGATTGCAACAAGGACAGAACCGAAGAATGCAATTGCAAGGTACGGATCCCATTCAGGGTTGTCATATGTATTCAAACGACGAGTCATACCCATGAAACCAAGGATATAAAGTGGAATGAATGCAAAATAGAAACCGAAGAACCAGAACCAGAAAGATGCTTTACCCCAAGTTTCATTTAACTTCCAACCAAACATTTTTGGCCAGTAGAAAGTGATACCTGCGAACATTGCAAATACTACACCACCAATAATTACGTTATGGAAGTGAGCAATCAAGAATAAAGAGTTGTGTACTAAGAAGTCAGCTGGTGGAACAGCCATTAATACACCAGTTAAACCACCGATACCGAAAGTCACAAGGAAGCCAAGAGTCCAGTACATTGGTGATGTAAATGTAATACGACCCTTATACATGGTGAATAACCAAGAGAAGATTTTCACACCTGTTGGGATCGCAATAATCATGGTCATGATACCGAAGAACGCGTTAACGTTGGCACCAGCACCCATGGTAAAGAAGTGGTGTAACCATACAACGAACGCAAGAACTGTAATTGCGATAGTTGCATATACCATTGATTTGTAACCGAACAAAGTTTTGCGAGAGAATGTAGATACTACTTCTGAGTAAATACCAAACGCAGGTAAAACTAAGATATATACTTCTGGGTGACCCCATGTCCAAATCAAGTTCACATAAAGCATTGGGCTACCGCCAAGCTCATTGGTGAAGAAATGGAAACCGAAGTAACGGTCAAGCGTTAACATTGCAATAGTTGCAGTTAACACAGGGAAAGATGCAATGATCAATACTGCTGTACAAAGTGCAGTCCAAGTAAAGATCGGCATGTCCATAAGACCCATGCCTGGCGCACGCATTTTGATGATGGTAACAAAGAAGTTAACACCTGTTAAAAGCGTACCTAAACCTGAAACCTGAAGTGCCCAGATATAGTAGTCAACACCAACACCAGGAGAATACTGAATACCTGAAAGAGGAGGGTAAGCCATCCAACCAGTTGCAGCAAATTCACCTAATACAAGTGATGCCATCATCAAACCAGCAGCGCCTGCGAATAACCAGAAGCTTAAAGAGTTTAACAATGGGAATGCAACGTCACGCGCACCAATTTGAAGTGGTACAGTGATGTTCATCATACCTACAACAAGACCCATTGCTACGAAGAAGATCATGATTACGCCATGCGCGGTAAAGATCTGATCGTAATGGTCAGGATGTAAGTAACCTTCACCGCCGCCTTTTGCAAGGAACAGTTGAAGACGCATCATGATCGCATCGGCGAAACCACGCACAAGCATGACCACAGATACAATGATATACATGATACCAATTTTTTTATGGTCTACAGATTTAAACCATACATTCCACAGGTAGCCCCATTTTTTGAAATAGGTGATACCACCAAGAAGCGCAGCAGCACCTAAAGCCATGATGACCATGGTTACAAGTACGATTGGCTCTTGATAAGGGATCGAGTCCCAGTTGAGTTTACCGAATAATACCGACATGTCTTATTCCTCTACTGAAGCAGTTGCATGTTCAGCACCAACATGTTCAGTACCCGCTTGCGCAGAATGATCTGCACCGTGGTAGTTGCTCATGTATTTATTGATAATGCTTTCGAACAAATTAGACTCAACTGAAGAATAGTAAGTTACAGGATACGGCTTAGTAGGGAATGGACCTTTACGTTCAGCTTCTTCTGCAAGTGCTTTTTCTTCTGGGGTATGCGCATTTTTGAGCATATTCTCAATTTGGTGCTTAGAACGGTCACCATCTTTAAGCGCTGCAAATTCTGCTGCATCTAAAACAGTTTTTTGTTGAGCTTCAGGGTTAATTGAAGTTCCTTTACCTGCTTTAACTGCTTCTACCCAGCTGTTGAATTCTGGTTCAGTAACAGAATGAGCTAAGAAGCGCATTTGTGTGAAACCATAACCACTATAGTTAGAAGAGAAACCACGATATACGCCAGTTTCATCAGCTAATACGTGTAACTGAGTTTGCATACCTGCCATTGCATAGATTTGACCTGCTAACTTAGGAATGAAGAAAGAGTTCATTGTAAAGTTAGAAGTCACTTTAAAGTTAACTGGCGTTTTTTCAGGGAAACGAATTTCGTTAACAGTTGCAATTTGTTGTTCAGGATAGATAAAGATCCATTTAAACTGTTCAGCAACAACTTGAATAGTTACAGGCGCTTTGTCTGATTCAAGCGGACGGTATGGGTCATATTTATGTGAGCCCCACCATGTTAAATACGCAAGAATAGCAATAATAATACAAGGGATACCCCATACTACAATTTCAATTGCAGTTGAATGTGCCCATGTAGGTTTATAGTCTGCATCTTTATTTGACGCGCGATATTTCCAACCAAACCATAATGCCATTAAAATCGAAGGAATTACGACCAATAACATTAAGTAGATCGCAGTCATCATCAGGTTACTTTGACCTTCAGCAACTGGACCTTTAGAGTTTAGAAGTACCATATCACCGCCACACCCAGTTAAGAGTGCAGCCATCGCAGATAAAGACAATACAGCTAAAGTCGTTTGTCTCATTTTACAACCTCGGTGAAGAGTCCCATTCCCTAAATAAATTCGGGATAGCGAATAAAGTGTCGCATGATTGAAAATGACTATTATTTACAAATAGCAAACATTCTCAATCATCTGACACCGCTACGTTGTAGGGCATTATGCCTCATATCAGCAAACTTAGCTATAGATAAAGTGGCTTTAAATGACTGTAATAAAAACCAATTTATTTACTCAGGATTAAATTCAATTGAGCTTATTTGGATAATAAAAACAATTGCTTATGAATTGTATGGTTTTATATTACATCCCTATGTTTATGTGAAAAGTTTTTCATTTATCACTTTGTATTTAGCAAATTGGTTAAGTAAAACTTAGCAGTTTTGACTGAAAACAATGATATACATCATGCTTTGCAATTTAGAGAATCGAAACTTAATTTTTAGAATAAGAGAAGGTTGTGTTTGGATGATAAATGTTTAGATATTTGCTCAGTATGATTCTTTAATAATGAGGTAGCACTTTTATATGTTCTTATTGATGTAGGTTAATGAATATAAAACATTGAGTTTTATATTCATTGGGAAATTTGTGAAGCATTCTTAATGCTTGTAATTACATTTCTATTTTGAAATGTCAATCACTTTGGTTTTTGAGATACGGTCATGTAAGGCGTAATGTGGTTTTGAAAGGAACATAACGAAATCGACAATAAAAACAATCACAAGTAATGGAATAATACTTGTTAATTGAGAAATAAGTAAAAATAAGAATGTACGTACAAAAAAAGCACGTAGAGAGCCTGCAAGTTGATTGGTTTCTACATCAACAATTTGTAATTTGAATATTTTTTTTCCAATGGATTGACCAGTTTTGCTGATTAAAAAATATTGTACAATTAATAATGCAAATAAATATACCAGTAAACCAGTGCTCACATAAACTGGCATGCTTTGGGTAAGCATTTCAGTGACTTTTGTTTGATTCTCAGCTGAATATCCTGATTCTGCTATTTTATACGCATCAGCAGGTAGGTAGTAGATAATGGCACACATCTGCGGGATTAAAAGCAATAAAAAATCGATCAGTTTTGCAGAAATACGCTTACCTACAGAAGCAGGTGTGACCGATACTTGAGTCTTTTTCTCTACTTTTAGGCTTTGTATAGTTGGGTTTACTTCATGGGGATTTGACACGGGTGGATTGTGTATAGGTTCAAATACAAGTTTACCTTGTGTAAGTTCGCCAAGTGCTTTCCATTCAGTCATACCTTGATACCATGCTAAATCAGTCAATAAAACTTGTTGACTTGCAAGCATCTGGTTGAGTTCTTCAACTGAGTAGGGACCAGCTTGTTGGTTATTTCTCGCCAAGTAAATTTGCATAAAACTTAAATCTCAAAATAAATCTAAAATCGTGAATGAATACAATATAACATAAACTGAATTCATCAATTTTTATAAACGACTATGTATACAAGATTTTTACCCTGTTGAAAATTAAATTTACGTGAAATTTTAAAATCAACGATGAGAAACAATTTTATTATGTGTTTATTTTCACTAAAAAACTTACATTCAAGTTTAATAGCCATTTTATGTTGTCACTATGTTTTTAATTTTATCGTGTGTTGTTGTTTGAAATAAAAAAGACCCTCGAAAGGGTCTTTTTTTCAGTTTAATTAAGCTTAAGCTTTAGATTTTTCCTCAGCAAGGAAGAACCAAGTATCTAAAACTGAGTCTGGGTTTAAAGAAACAGATTCGATACCTTGTTCCATTAACCAGAAAGCTAAGTCTGGGTGATCTGAAGGACCTTGACCACAGATACCGATATATTTACCTGCTTTACGGCAAGCATGAATTGCCATAGAAAGTAATGCTTTAACCGCTGGATCACGTTCATCGAACAAGTGAGAAACAATACCAGAGTCACGGTCTAAACCAAGCGTTAACTGAGTTAAGTCATTTGAACCGATAGAGAAGCCATCGAAGTGTTCAAGGAATTGTTCAGCCAATAACGCATTGGTTGGCAATTCACACATCATGATCACTTTAAGACCATTTTCACCACGTTTAAGACCGTTTTGAGCCAATAATTCGATGACACGTTTCGCTTCGTGAACTGTACGTACGAAAGGAATCATGATTTGAATATTGGTTAAGCCCATTTCGTCACGTGCTTTTTTCAACGCGCGGCATTCTAACTCGAAGCAGTCACGGAAGTTATCAGACACATAACGGCTTGCACCACGGAAGCCCAACATTGGGTTTTCTTCTTCAGGCTCGTACAATTTACCGCCGATCAAGTTCGCATATTCGTTAGATTTAAAATCTGACATACGAACAATCACTGGCTTATCCGCAAATGCAGCAGCAAGCGTAGAAATACCTTCAACTAGTTTTTCTACATAGAATTCGATTGGTGATGAATAACCCGCAGTACGCGCCATTACAGCTGCACGAGTTTCACGTGGTAGGCTGTCAATGTTTAATAATGCTTTAGGATGTACACCGATCATACGGTTAATGATAAATTCTAAACGCGCTAGACCGATACCTGCGTTTGGAATTTGTGCAAAGTCAAATGCACGGTCAGGGTTACCCACGTTCATCATGACTTTGAATGGAAGCGCAGGCATAGACTCAATCGAGTTACGTTGGATTTCAAAATCCAAAGCACCTTCGTAGATAAAGCCTGTATCACCTTCAGCACAAGAAACAGTTACTTCTTGACCATCTACAAGGACTTCAGTTGCATTACCACAACCTACGATTGCAGGAACACCTAATTCACGAGCGATAATTGCTGCGTGACAAGTACGACCACCACGGTTAGTGACGATTGCTGCGGCACGTTTCATCACTGGTTCCCAGTCTGGGTCAGTCATGTCTGATACAAGAACGTCACCTGGTTGTACTTTGTCCATTTCTTTAATAGAAGTAACGATACGGACTTTACCAGAACCGATACGTTGACCGATTGAACGACCTTCACAAAGTACAGTACCTTTTTGTTTAAGTAGGTAGCGTTCCATTGTGCCGACATTTTCACGGCTTTTAACTGTTTCAGGACGTGCTTGAACGATATAGATCTGACCGTCGTCACCATCTTTCGCCCATTCGATGTCCATCGGTGCTTGATAATGTTCTTCAATAATCAATGCTTGTTTAGCAAGTTCTTGAAGTTCTAAATCATTCAAAGCGAACTGTTGACGTTCAGCTTTTTCGACGTCTACAACAACAACAGATTTACCTGCTGCACCTTCTTCACCATAAATCATTTTTTGGTGTTTAGAACCAAGGTTACGACGGATGACTGCGTGTTTACCATTTCTAAGAAGTGGTTTTGAAACATAGAATTCGTCAGGGTTTACTGCACCTTGTACAACCATTTCACCCAAACCATAAGAGGCAGTGATGAATACCGCTTCACGGAAACCTGATTCTGTATCAAGGGTAAACATTACACCTGCAGCACCCGTTTCAGAGCGAACCATACGCTGAACACCTGCTGAAAGAGCAACGATGTCATGCGCGAAGTTTTGGTGTACACGGTAAGCAATCGCACGGTCATTATAAAGTGAAGCAAAAACTTCTTTAATCGCGATGAGAACGTTGTCGATTCCGCGAATGTTTAAGAAAGTTTCTTGTTGTCCTGCAAAAGACGCATCTGGTAAATCTTCAGCTGTAGCAGAAGAACGAACTGCAACTGCAATGTCTGGGTTACCATTTGAAAGTGCTGCGAAAGCTTCGCGAACTTCTTTTTCTAAACCAGCTGTAAGAGGAGTGTCTACAATCCATTGACGAATTTTTGCGCCTGTTTCTGCAAGTGCAATAACATCATCGACATTCAATGTTGCTAATTCGGCATTGATTTTAGCGTTTAGACCACTTTGCTCAAGGAATTCGCGGTACGCGTCAGCAGTAGTTGCAAAACCACCTGGTACTGATACGCCAGCATTAGCTAAATGGCTGATCATTTCTCCCAGTGATGAGTTTTTACCACCCACGAGTTCAACGTCGTGTTTTCCTAGTTTTTCCAGACCGATTACGCGTGCTTCCAAAGTTGTTACTCCACTTATGCAGTTTTAATCACTATCTTGGCGTGAAATTATAACAAAAAACTGAGCTTTTTTATTCCACTCAGTCTAAGGTCATGTAAGATGGGCTTACTATAAAGATTATACATCGCTAAGACAAATGTGTAAGGAGATTTTTAATGTCAGAAAGTAACCAGATAAAGAGAAGTGTATTTTTTATTTCTGATGGTACAGCGATCACTGCTGAAACCCTTGGACATTCTTTATTAGCGCAATTTCCTCATGTAAAGTTTGATATACATATTATTCCCTATATTACCTCTGAAGAAGCTGCCATGAATGTGGTTGAAGAGATCAATATTCGTGCGGAAAAAGACGGTCAACAACCCCTAGTTTTTGACACTTTGGTTGACCCTTATGTACGTGACATTATTAATACTGCAAATGCTGTAAATCTTGATGTTTTTGAAGGGCTTATTAGTAAACTTTCGGATGTTTTAGGTACTCAGCCTACGACTTTAGTCGGGCAGACCCATGCGGTAACTGATTCTGAGTCATACAAAGCACGTATTGATGCAGTGCATTTTGCTTTGGATAATGACGATGGGGCACGTACCCGTCATTACGATAAAGCTGACTTAATTTTGATCGGGGTGTCTCGTTCAGGGAAAACTCCAACCTCGATTTATTTGTCATTACAATTTGGAATTCGTGTTGCAAATTATCCACTTACAGAAGAAGATTTGGATGATAACCGCTTGCCAGCAGTGCTGAAAGAACATAAACACAAGTTGTTCGGTTTAATGATTGATGCTGAGCGCTTGGTTGCGATTCGTACAGAACGTAAGGCGAATAGCCGTTATGCGAGCTTTTCACAATGCCAAATGGAACTACGGGCTGTGGAAGGAATTTACATTTCAGAGGGGATTAAATACTTAAATGTTTCGGAAATGTCGATTGAAGAAATCTCAACACGTGTACTGCAAATGACAGGTTTAAAACGTCGAATTGGTTGATATTTAATCTCTAAAAATCTATTTTTTTGTCGTGATTAAGCTGAATGTAAATTCGGCTTTTTTTATGTTTTGTCATTACAAATATTGTGCTTATTCATATAAAATTTCTATTAATCAGCACAATAAAATGGACTGTATTTAGTAGGATTTGATTGAATTATACCCATTATTAGTCTGGAGTTTTCAAGATGCTTATAAGGTATCACTCAAAAAAATGAGGCATAGTTATATAAAAAATGATGTAAATATTATCTGAAATGATATTAGGTATAGCAACTATTTAAAATCTAAATAGTAAAATGAAGGAAATTTAGTAAATTTTGATTAATAAATACACAATTTGGTTTTTTTGTGACGTAAAATTTTTCATCTACTTGCTGTTCTATTGCCCGAAAAAAAGTTTTTGGGTGAATTTTATCCAAGGCATCATTTTAAAATTGATTAAAAATGAAATAAAAGTAATGTAATTCCATCATCATTGAATTAGGAATTAGGAATTAGGAATTAGGAATTAGGAATTAGGAATTAGGAAT
>NZ_SGSW01000160.1:0-925 GCF_004209125.1 Acinetobacter sp. WCHAc060033
AGCCAGTGATTTATCAAAAATATTATTCGCGGTACGCTGCATTCCCCAGTAAATACAACCTAAACTACCCACCCACACACTGGCGGTGATGACCATTAAAATAAATGATAGACGTCTGGTCAGTGAATAACTGCGAATGAAATTGGCCATTAATAATTTTCATCCATAATATAGCCAAAACCCTGCACTGTACGGACAATGTTTTTCCCAAGCTTGCGCCGTAAATTATGAATATAGACCTGGATCACATTACTGCTTACATCCGCATCATAGGCATAAAATGAGTTTTCTATGCTCTCCCGTGAAATAATCCGGCCACGGTTAAGGATAAAGAGTTCCAGCAAGTGAAATTCTTTCTGAGTTAATTCAACTTCAGTTTGATCTCTCAGTACCTGTTTGGTCGCTTTATTAACTGCAATATTGCCAATCTGAATCAAATCACTCACTTCACCTGAAATACGGCGCAATACCGCTTGAATCCGTGCAATGACTTCATACAAATCATATGGCTTAACTACAAAATCATCTGCTCCTGCATCCAAACCTGAAATACGCTCCTGAATTTTATCCTGAGCAGTCAGAATAATAACGCCTACTTTATTCTTTTTACGGCGCAGTGACTTTAAAACTTCCAATCCATTCCGGTCTGGCAAACCTAAATCAAGCAAAATAAACTGATAATCATAACTCGCCAAAAAATGATAGGCTTGCTCTGCTGTGGTGGCGATATCGACCACAAAATTTGCATGATCTAAGCCCCGTGCTGTCGCCTTAGCCAGTAAGGCATCGTCTTCAACTAACAATATTCTCACGTCTGAGCTACCTTCTCATTCTGCTACTTATAAGCCTATATTTATTTCTGTGAAAGCGGCAGGTACTCTGGCCCAAGAAAGACAGAACACCAACCGAATAATGATCATACAAG
>NZ_SGSW01000161.1:0-915 GCF_004209125.1 Acinetobacter sp. WCHAc060033
GGCCAGTGATTTATCAAAAATATTATTCGCGGTACGCTGCATTCCCCAGTAAATACAACCTAAACTACCCACCCAAACACTGGCGGTGATGACCATTAAAATGAATGATAGACGTCTGGTCAGTGAATAACTGCGGATGAAATTGGCCATTAATAACTTTCATCCATAATATATCCAAAGCCTTGTACAGTACGGACGATGTTTTTACCCAACTTACGTCGTAAATTATGAATATAAACTTGGATCACATTACTACTTACATCTGCATCATAGGCATAAAATGAGTTTTCTATGCTCTCCCGTGAAATGATCCGGCCACGGTTATGAATAAAGAGTTCCAGCAAGTGAAACTCTTTCTGGGTTAGTTCAACTTCAGTTTTATCTCTTAGAACCTGTTTAGTCTTTTTATTAACTAGAATGTTGCCAATCTGAATCAAATCACCCACATCACCTGAAATACGGCGCAATACCGCTTGAATCCGTGCAATGACCTCATACAAATCATATGGCTTAACTACAAAATCATCTGCCCCAGCATCCAAACCTAAAATGCGCTCCTGAATTTTATCCTGAGCAGTCAGAATAATAACGCCTACTTTATTCTTTTTACGGCGCAGTGACTTTAAAACTTCTAATCCGTTCCGGTCTGGCAAACCTAAATCAAGCAAAATAAATTGATAATCATAACTCGACAAAAAATGATAGGCTTGCTCCGCTGTCGTAGCGATATCAACAACAAAATTCGCTTGGTCTAAACCACGTGCTGTCGCCTTAGCCAGTAAGGCATCGTCTTCAACTAACAATATTCTCACGTCTGAGCTATCCCCTCATTCTGTTACTTACAAACCTATATTTTATTTCTATGAAAACGCTAGGTATTCGGCCCCAAATAAGACCGAATAACTCCTATCTAAA
>NZ_SGSW01000162.1:0-894 GCF_004209125.1 Acinetobacter sp. WCHAc060033
TTGACCATACAACGACGTAACATCAGCACAGTTCCAGAATACAATCCACTCCAACACCGCCCAACAACCCATCCACAACGTGCCAAAGTAGTAGGACCGAGTGGAGAAGAAATCCATGTCGATGAATGGGGGCGTATCAAAGTACGCTTCCTCTTCACTCGAACAGAAGACCATGGACACGATGGTGGTGCAGGAACAAATGACAACGATACTGACTCAGCATGGGTCGATGTGCTCACCCCATGGGCAGGCGAAGGCTACGGTGCAAGATTCCTACCCCGTATCGGTGAAATTGTTGTAATCGACTTCTTTGATGGCAATATCGATCGACCATTTGTCGTAGGACGCATTCACGAAGCCCAACGTAGTCCAACGAAGTTCGATAACAAAGGACAGTTACCTGATACCAAAAAACTCGCAGGCATCAGAAGTAAAGAATACCAAGGCGAAGGCTTTGGACAACTGCGCTTTGACGACACCACAGGACAAATATCGACACAATTGCAAAACAGCCACGGTGCAAGCCAACTCAACCTCGGAAACCTCAGTCATCCCAAAGACAAAGATACCAGTGATGGACGAGGCGAAGGTTTTGAGCTGCGTACAGACCAATGGGGAGCAGTCCGTGCAGGGCAAGGCTTACTTCTTTCTACCTATAAACAAAATCAAGCCAGTGGCACACACCTTGATGCCAAAGAAGCCAAACAACAACTTGAAAGCAGTCTAAACAACTCAAAAGCCTTAAGCGAAGTTGCGAAGAATCAAAAGACTGATCCACTAGAAGTATTAGAAAACTTAAAACAATTCCTTGATCAAATCGAAAAAGGTGAAAAAGACAAAGCTGATGCCTTTAAACAAGCTTTAATGGTATTGGCTGCACCAAACTCGATTGCA
>NZ_SGSW01000163.1:0-888 GCF_004209125.1 Acinetobacter sp. WCHAc060033
TTTTAAAGTTGTATATCATGAAATTATTAAAAATATTGAGTTTAGTTTGCTTAAGCATAAGTATTGGGGCTTGTGCTGAGCATAGTATGAGTCGAGCAAAAACAAGTACAATTCCACAAGTGAATAACTCAATCATCGATCAGAATGTTCAAGCGCTTTTTAATGAAATCTCAGCTGATGCTGTGTTTGTCACATATGATGGTCAAAATATTAAAAAATATGGCACGCATTTAGACCGAGCAAAAACAGCTTATATTCCTGCATCTACATTTAAAATTGCCAATGCACTAATTGGTTTAGAAAATCATAAAGCAACATCTACAGAAATATTTAAGTGGGATGGAAAGCCACGTTTTTTTTAAAGCATGGGACAAAGATTTTACTTTGGGCGAAGCCATGCAAGCATCTACAGTGCCTGTATATCAAGAATTGGCACGTCGTATTGGTCCAAGCTTAATGCAAAGTGAATTGCAACGTATTGGTTATGGCAATATGCAAATAGGCACGGAAGTTGATCAATTTTGGTTGAAAGGGCCTTTGACAATTACACCTATACAAGAAGTAAAGTTTGTGTATGATTTAGCCCAAGGGCAATTGCCTTTTAAACCTGAAGTTCAGCAACAAGTGAAAGAGATGTTGTATGTAGAGCGCAGAGGGGAGAATCGTCTATATGCTAAAAGTGGCTGGGGAATGGCTGTAGACCCGCAAGTGGGTTGGTATGTGGGTTTTGTTGAAAAGGCAGATGGGCAAGTGGTGGCATTTGCTTTAAATATGCAAATGAAAGCTGGTGATGATATTGCTCTACGTAAACAATTGTCTTTAGATGTGCTAGATAAGTTGGGTGTTTTTCATTATTTATAAGAATTAGAAGTTTGAGGTTAATCTATT
>NZ_SGSW01000164.1:0-818 GCF_004209125.1 Acinetobacter sp. WCHAc060033
GGTAATACTCCCATTTTTAATTGATTTTATAAGTAGAAAGCCAAAGTCCTTATCATTGTTTAAATTTAGGTGGTTTACCATCAACTGACATATGTGGTCGTTCATGATTATAAAAGTGTTGCCATATCGTTGTATAGTCTTCGACTTCTTCAAGCTCTCGAAATAAATATTGATTCAAACATTCATATCTAACCGTCCTGTTGAAGCGTTCAACATAAGCATTCTGTTGTGGATGACCTGGTTGAGTAAATACATGCTCAATTCCATGTTGAGTACACCATGCTTCCATCAAATCACTCACATACTCAGGTCCATTATCACTACGGATACGTTTTGGCTTACCTCGCCATGCAATTAATTGATCCAATCCCCTCAGCACTCGTTGAGCTGGCAAAGAAAAATCAATCAATATATCCAGTGACTCACGGTTATAATCATCAATAACATTGTGAATTCGGTAACTGCGACCATCACTCAGTTGGTCATGCATAAAGTCCATTGACCACGATTCATTTGGTGCTGATGGTACTGTAAGCGGTTCAGGCTTTATTCGCTGAATGCGTTTGTTTGGTTTAATTCGTAGGTTAAGCTCAAGCTCCTTATAAATTCGATAAACACGTTTGTGGTTCCATGGGTAGCCTTTGACATTACGTAGGTACAAGAAGCAAAGCTGAAAGCCCCAAGTCTTATTCTCGTTGGTGAGCTTCAGTAGCCAGTCTGCAATCATCTTATTTTGCTCATCTAATTGAGCTTTATAACGATAACAGGTTTGACTAAGTTGAAAGATGAAGCAAGCTTTACTCACTGAAATCTTAAAT
>NZ_SGSW01000165.1:0-769 GCF_004209125.1 Acinetobacter sp. WCHAc060033
ATAACCAAGCTTTAATCAAGCGAGGAAATATTTCAATCTGGTTTGATCCTAAGACGCAATGGTATGCACAACCACAAGGCAAGCAAGGACGAAATCAAACTTATTCCGATACAGCGATTCAATGCTGTTTAATGATCAAATCTCTATTCCGTCTTTCTTTACGTATGGTTACTGGCTTTGTTCAAAGCCTGATTAAACTCTGTGGCTTGAATTGGACAGCACCAGATTACTCCACCCTTTGTAGACGACAAAAGCATATTGATATTGCGATAAGCTATCAGAAAAGTCATGATGGGTTACACCTACTTGTCGACTCTACGGGTTTAAAGTTTTTAGGTGAAGGCGAATGGAAGCGTAAAAAACATCAGCCTGAATACCGTCGGCAATGGCGTAAACTGCATATTGGTATAGATGCTGAAACACTGCAAATACGTGCCGTTCAGCTTACTACAAATAATGTCAGTGATTCACAAGTACTAGGTGATTTACTGGATCAAATTCCACTAGATGAGCGAATAGATTCTGTCTATACCGATGGCGCGTACGACACGAAGTGCTGCAGAAAAGTGATTTCAGATCGTCAAGCACATGCAGTAATTCCACCCAGAAAGAATGCCAAGCCCTGGAAAGATTCTAAAATAAGTTCAATAGAACGAAATGAGTTACTTCAAACGGTTAAACATTTAGGCAGAACCCTATGGAAAAAATGGTCGGGTTATCACCGTCGTAGTTTGGTGGAAACCAAGATGCATTGCATCAAATTATTAGG
>NZ_SGSW01000166.1:0-754 GCF_004209125.1 Acinetobacter sp. WCHAc060033
GTTGCCTTTGTTAATTCTCAACAAGCCCTAGTAAATGTTGATCATAAAATTCATTCGGTGTTGCCTTATTCAAACTTAAATGAGGACGTATCATGTTATAAAGATCCAAATATTCAGCAATTGATTGTTTCGCTTGTTTAACCGTATCGTAAGCCTTCAAATAGACTTCAGAGATGGATCCGGAAATTTGAACAACTCCTATAAGTGATACTCTGCTCCTCAAATGATGTTATAAACATCAATATATGGAGTGTTTTATAGCAGGTAGACCAAGAAGAAATCATTCAAACGACTTTAAGGCTAAGGTAGCACTTGCTGCGATCAAAGCAGAAAAAACACTTGCTGAATTGAGTTCTGAGTTTGATGTTCATCAAAACCAAATTATTGACTGGAAAAATCAATTAATCTCAGCTTCCTCGCAAGCTTTCGATCAATCAAAAGCTCCATCAGAACCCCCCATTGATCTTAAAAAGCTACATGCAAAAATCGGTGAGCAAGCATTAGAAATTGATTTTTTAGAAGGTGTGTTGAAGAAACTGAGCCGCTTCAACCACAAAAGTTAATCGATCACTCACTTCAGATTTCAGTATCTAAACAAGCTAAGTTACTGAAAGTCTCTCGTGGTTGTTATTATTATCGCCCAAAACCTGTTAGCTCATCAGATCTGAAGCTGATGCGATGTATTGATGAATTACATATGCAATATTCTTTTGCAGGCAGTCATATGATGCGTGATTTGTTGAATCGTCAAGGG
>NZ_SGSW01000167.1:0-716 GCF_004209125.1 Acinetobacter sp. WCHAc060033
CCTTGTATTATCTTCTTGAAGCTTGTTTGCTCTGTTGTTTTCCCTTGTAGCAATTTCATCAGCTCGATCTAAGTTTGCTTGAAGCTCATCCACCTCAGCCTGTCGGGATTTCTGCCCCATTGAAAATGCCTCAGCTCTTGTGCAGTTTGGTGAATGTTGGTTTGCTTTTAAGTATTTAATAAACTCACTCATTTCCGTTCCGCCTCCAAAATCACGTCAGAAATCGGCTCAAACTTGACTTCAACAGGCTTCACATCAAGATCAACAACCTCAATCACTCGATAAGTCTTTCTACCCACGTAGAATCCACCTAAACGCTCGCATTCCCACGAAATTGATTGATGGGTGTACCAATGGCACACCACCCAAGAGATAATTAAACCAAGAAGAAATAGGGTCATTTGTTCACCACTGGTATTTGTTGGAAATCACAACGAGCGGAATCCACACCACGCTTTAAGTGAGCTTGTCTTTGTTTCTCACATATCTCATAAGTAGCGTATTGCAATTGGAAATTAGATGGTCTGTAATAACCAAAGTATCCACTCCCTGTGAATACCGTCAAAACCCAAACTGTTACCCAAGTAGTCATAATCACCCCAACTCATTCAATCGTTTAGCTTCATTAACATGCAAATCAGTAACAGTCGTACTCGGACTAATATGATTGCGGATGTCTGTGACGTGGTCTGTGTTGTCATGTTTTGCAATGGCGA
>NZ_SGSW01000168.1:0-694 GCF_004209125.1 Acinetobacter sp. WCHAc060033
AATTATGCGTATGATGAAACATAACTGCGCTTATAAACCTTTGTGCCTGTTGCTAGTGTTTCGTATTCGTGCGGTGTCGCTCTGATATAGCTTGTGATCATGATATAGCCGTCTAAAATTTTCTTTTTAATTGGTTCTCCAATAAATTCGTTTTGCTTTGGTGATACTTCACTTTGCATAAAAGCCGTATCATGTGAGCGTTTAGCAATTTCCCGAACTTCACAAAATGCGCCTTTCTTAGATACCACTTGATAAAATTCTACGTTGGTTTGTTCATAGCCCCAGCATGTAGATAAAATATCGCCTACCTGTAGTTCTTCACGGAATTTTTTTAAACGCTCTGCGGTTTTTTCTTTGTTCTGTAATTTTTGCTCATATCTTGCATTACATGATTGGATACTTTCCCCAACGGCTTGTTTTAAACGCTCAATTGTTCTGTAGTGAGTATTGATAAATGGTTTTTTTGCTTTTGCTCGATACGCCTTACATACAAGCATTTCAGTTGATACAAAAAAAACCGAACCGTCTTTAGCAGTTAAAACCAAACTGCCCTCATAGAACATTTGACCTTTTTCATTTTGAGTAAAATTTTTCATTTTCGAGTACCTTTTGTATGAGGTCGCCAATCGACCTGATAAATACATTATACCTAAATTGATTTGTGAGTACAAAACAATATATGTAAACAAGTGTA
>NZ_SGSW01000169.1:0-691 GCF_004209125.1 Acinetobacter sp. WCHAc060033
GGGCAAATCAACCCTGGCTCAAATGGTGACGATTCAGACTGCTTTACGTTTTGATGAATCTGTGTTGGTGGTATCAGCGGAAATGGATGTTGAGACGTTCACAAATCGCAGTATTTCAGCATTGACAAGTATTCCTTATGACAACATCCACAATGCCGAACTTTACGATGGAATGCTCAAAGATTTTGCTGAAGCACAGCATAAATTTAGCAAGTTGAAAATCCATATTGAAGACAAGCAAAAACCAACGATTGCAGAGATTCATTCTTATGCGCGTAAGGCTCGTCGCAAGTATAAAAAACTGGGTTGTATCGTTGTTGATTACCTACAACTTGTTCGTGATCCAAGCAAGAAAGATCGCTATCAAGAGGTCAGCTCAATCAGTCGTGACCTCAAAGCATTAGCGAAAGAATTCAATTGTCCTGTGATTGCTTTGGCTCAGTTGAATCGTGAATCAGAGAAAGGAAAACGCCCCAAAGCTTCTGATTTAAAAGAATCAGGACAAATCGAACAAGACGCAGATCAAATCATTTTAGTACATCCGATCAATGGAGAAGATGAACTTCCTACAGGTGTGACTGAAATTATTGTTGCTAAAAATCGACATGGCAAGCGTGGCGTGACCAGAGTCAAGGATCGCTTAGATATTTGCCGTTTTGTGGCAATTGTAGAAGGTGGTGTTCTATGAGTA